>JAQUUM010000031.1 GCA_028693885.1 Bacilli bacterium | reverse complement strand
CATTATGTGCAATATAAAACAGTGCTTGGAGGTAACTAATGAAAGATTTTACAAAGGGGCTTTGGGAAGAGAATCCGGTTTTTGTTGGATTGCTTGGATTGTGTTCAGTTTTAGCTATATCTGTTAGCATTCAAAATGCAATAGGTATGGGGGTAGCACTTACTTTTGTTTTAGTTTTTTCGAATGTTATTATATCATTACTTAAAAAAATTATTCCTTACGAAATTAGAATTCCGATGTACATTGTAATAATAGCAACATTAGTAACAATTGTTGATATGGTAATGAATGCATATTTATTTGAATTACATGCAAGTTTAGGTATTTTTATTCCTTTAATTGTAGTTAACTGTATAATTTTAGGTAGAGCAGAAGGCTTTGCTTCTAAAAACTCAGTTTCTAGGTCATTTTTAGATGGGCTAGGTATGGGCATAGGATACACACTTTCTTTAATTATATTGTCTTTAATAAGAGAAATTTT
This sequence comes from Bacilli bacterium, assembly GCA_028693885.1. Lineage (GTDB taxonomy): Bacteria > Bacillota_I > Bacilli_A > ML615J-28 > CAG-698 > JAQUUM01. The sequence goes on along the minus strand of JAQUUM010000031.1, from coordinate 9,954 downwards.
AGGGAGTGGTACAATTACTATTTGGGAAAATATTGTAATTGATATAAATAAGTTATTTCAAGACCAAGGCACTTTACTGCTTTTTACTGATTTGTTTTTAAAACCTAGTGGAGCTTTTATAATTTTTGGCTTGTTACTAGGAGTTATCAGTACTATCAAGATTAATCGAAAAAAGAAACTAGGTGATAAAGTATGAAAGAGTTAATTAGTTTAGCAGTAACTGCCATATTAATTGAAAATATAGTCCTTTATAGTTTTTTAGGAATTTGTCCTTTTTTGGGGGTTTCTAGCAATAAAAAATCTGCTATTGGGATGGGACTGGCTGTAATTTTTGTTGTTACAATTTCAGCCGTTGTTGCTTGGCTTTTATATACATATATACTAGTACCTTTTGAGATGGTATATATGAAAACAATAGTATTTATATTAGTAATTGCTTCGCTGGTTCAAATAATAGAGATTTTAATTAAAAAAATTTCACTTTCTTTATATAAATCATTAGGTATTTATCTACCTTTGATAACTACTAATTGTGCTGTGTTAGGTGTAGCTACTATAGTTGCTTCAGAAGATTATTCTTTTATTAAAGCTTTGGTATTTTCTTTCTCTTCTGCAGTAGGATTTTTACTAGTACTATTTATTTTTTCAACTTTAAGACAAAAAATAGCTACTGCGCCAGTACCCGAAGGATTTAAAGGAGTTCCAATTTCTTTAATAACTGCGGGAATTATGGCAATGATATTTGTAAGATTTGCGGGGATAATTTAATATGATAAGTATTTTTAGTGTTTATATTTTACCAGCTTTAATTCTTGCTGGTATAGGAGTTGTTTTTGGAATTTTAATTGCTGTTTTTAATAAATATTTTTATGTTGAAGAAGATAATAGAATAGAAGAGTTAACTAAATTGCTGCCTGGATATAATTGTGGAAGTTGTGGCTTCCCAGGCTGTAAAGGATTAGCTGAAGCTATAGTAAATAATAATGATGATTTAGCAAAATGTAAACCTCTATCTAGTGATCAAAAAATTAAAGCACACGAATATATTCAAACATTAAAAAAATAGTGCTAAGGCACTATTTTATCTTATGAGATTGATATAGTTTTGCTTTTATTTATATATGAGATATGATATAATACAATAGTTATGAGGTAAGAAGATGATTGCTACTGTAGTTAATGCGCTTGCTATTTTGCTTGGAGGCTTAATAGGGTTAATATTAAAATCAAAATTTAAAAAAGAAATGTGTGAAGCATTACTTCGCACCATTGGAATAGTAGTAATAATAATTGGACTTTCTGGAGCTTTAAAATCTATGTTTGTAATTGAACAAGAAATTTTAAAAACACAATTTGAATTATTATTATTAATATGTTTAAGTTTAGGAGCTTTATTAGGCACTTTATTAAAAATAGATGGAAATATTACTAAGTTTGGTAATTATGTAGAAGTAAAACTAAATAAAGGGGCTTTTTCAGAAGGCTTTGTAACATCCACATTAATATTTTGTGTTGGTGCAATGTCAATTTTTGGAAGCGTGCAAGCTGCTGTTGGAGATTATAATGTATTATTCTTAAAATCAGCAATAGATGGTGTAGCTGCTATGTTACTAGCTTCGACTTTAGGCTTTGGTGTGCTCTTTTCTGCTATTTCTGTGTTGATATATCAAGGAGCTTTTACAATAATAGCGTTATTTGCTACTGATTTCTTGACTGAAACAGAATTCTTAAATGCTTTTTGTTTAGTAGGCTATGTAATAGTTATGTGCATAGGTATAAACTTTCTTTTTGATCATTTAAATAATTATAAAAAGATAAAAATTGCAGATATGTTACCTTCTCTTTTGTTGGTAATAATATACTTTATATTCAAAAATTTAATAGGTTTTTAAAACCTAAAGTATGCGAGGAAAAAAATGGATTTGTTCAAAAAAACAGAAAATTTGGAAAAAGTTGAAACTACTAAAGCTGCAGGTATTTATCCATACTTTCATGAGTTAGAAACAGGACAAGATACAGAGGTTTTAATAGAAGGTAAAAAAACTATTATGATAGGATCTAATAACTATTTAGGTCTTACTTCTGATGATAGAGTAAAAAAAGCCGCAATTGCAGCAGTTGAAAAATATGGTAGTGGATGTTCAGGATCTAGATTCTTAAACGGAACTTTAGATTTGCATGTTAAATTAGAAAATGCCTTAGCTAAATTTCTTAAAAAAGAGGCAGTTTTAACTTTTAGCACAGGTTTTCAGAGCAATCTAGGTATAATTAGTGCTATATGTGGACATGGAGATGTAATAGTAGGAGATAAAGAAAATCATGCAAGTATTTATGATGCTTGTAGATTGAGTTATGCAAAATTACTGCGTTATGAACACAATGATATGGAAGACTTAGAAGATACTCTAAAAGCTATTGATCAAAATAAAGGAATATTGATAGTTACTGATGGGGTTTTTAGTATGGGTGGCGATATTTGTAATTTGCCTGAAATAGTTAGATTGGCAAAAAAATATGGAGCTAGAGTAATGGTAGATGATGCTCATGGCTTAGGAGTTCTTGGTAAACACGGACGTGGAACTGCAGAGCATTTTGGTTTGGAAAATGACGTAGATATTTACATGGGGACTTTTTCAAAGTCTTTGGCTAGCTTAGGCGGATATATGGCTGCAACAAAACAAGTTATAGAATTCGTTAAGCATTGTTCAAGACCGTTTATTTTTAGTGCATCTATTACTCCATCTTGTGCAGCGAGTGCTTTAGAAGCATTAAAGATTCTTGAAAAAGAACCTGAAAGAGTCGAAAATTTAAAAAATATAAGTAATTACATGAGAAAAGGATTGATTGCTGCAGGCGTTAATATTATTGAAAGTGAAACCCCAATTATACCAATTTATACATACGATGATATAAAGACATTTCAAGCGTGTAAATTATTAATGGAACGAGGCGTATATGTTAATCCGGTAATTTCTCCTGCAACTCCAGTTGGAATGAGTTTGCTTAGAACGAGTTATACTGCTACGCATACAAAGGAACAAATGGATTACGCAGTTTCTCAAATTAAAGAAGTACTTGAAATTTTAGAAGTAATATAGGTATATTATGAAAAAGATAGTTATTATTACAGGAGCTACTTCTGGTATAGGCCATATGACTGCAGATTATCTGGCAAAAAAAAATTATATAGTCTATAGTCTGGCTAGAAGAATAGGCAGTTTACCAAATGTTAGATATATACAATGCGATATTACAATAGAAAATGAAATATTTAAAGCTATTAAGCATATCTTTGATAATGAAAAAAGAATTGATATTTTAATAAATAATTCTGGGATGGGAGTCAGTGGATCAATTGAAAATACTCCCCGTGAGGATATTGAAAAAATTTTAGATCTAAACATTATTTCTATGATTAAAGTGACTCAAGTTTGTTTACCATATTTAAGGGAATCAAAAGGGAAAATCATAAATATAGGAAGTATCGCTGGTGTATTGACTATTCCTTTTCAAACAATGTATTCTTTGAGTAAAGCTGCTGTTTTATCATTTTCAGAAGGTTTATCGTTAGAATTAAAACCATTTGGTGTAAAAGTTACATGCATTATGCCTGGCGATACAAAGACAAGTTTTACTGATAATAGATTAAAGTCTGAAAACAATGAATCTATATATTTTGAAAGATTTGAAAGATCAATAAAAAAAATGGAAAAAGATGAAAAAAATGGTGTCAACCCGATTATTGTATCTAAAACGATATACAAAATTATTAAGTCAAAAAATCCACCTGTAATTAAGTCGGTTGGATTTGTTTATAAACTATTTGTTTTTTTAAAGAAAATTTTACCAAATAGATTTGTTATGTATGTTCTTTATAAAATGTACGGTAAATAAGAGGTATTTATGAACGAAGTTATTTTAAAAGAAGTAATTACTAAAAAAGAGTTAAAAACATTTGTAAGTTTTGCTAATAATCTTTATGCAAATAATGAATTTTTTGTGCACGATTTAATTAGTGATGAACTAAATATGTTTAACCCAAAAAAGAATCCGGCATATGAATATTGTGAAACAAAATTGTTTTTGGCTTATTTAGATAATAAAGTAGTTGGAAGAATAGCCGGAATATATAATAAAGCACACATCATAAAAACTAATAAAAAACAGCTTAGGTTTTCGCGCTTTGATACAATTGATAATATTGAGGTTACAAAGACCTTATTTAAAGGTTTAGAGAAATGGGCTATTGAGTTAGGTCTTGATTCTATGATTGGACCTATTGGCTTTTGTGATTTTGATAAACAGGGAATGCTTATTGAAGGTTTTGAAGAAATGGATATGTTTGTTACAATCTATAATGCACCATATTATTTCGAACATTTAACACAACTAGGGTTTGTTAAAGATGCTGATTGGCTAGAATTCCAGGTTTTTCCTCCGAGCGAACCAAATGAAAGACTTCAAAAACTAACTAAAGCGATAAGCACAAAATATGGTTTTAAGTTTCAAAAGCATAATAAGCGAAGTGAATTAAAAAAAGTAATTCCTGATTTTTTTGATATTATACAAGAATCATATGCTCATTTATATGGTGTAGTACCTTTAACGGATAAACAAATGAAGATGTATATTAAAATGTTTTATCCGTTAGTAAATTTGGATTATTTTTATGATGTTAGAAATAAGAACAATGAAATGGTAGGATTTGGTTTGTTGCTTCCTTCTCTATCTAATGCGCTTAGATCGTGCAAAGGCAAATTATTTCCGTTTGGGTTTATAAAAATTTTAAGAGCTTTAAAAAAAGAAAAAGTACTAGATTGCTATTTGATAGGTGTAAGACCTGAATATCAAAATAGAGGAGTTAATGCTATAGTATTAAATGAAGCAATTAACACAGGGATTAGAAATGGAATTATTAGAGCAGAAACAGGACCTGAATTAGAAATGAACGAAGCAATGAAAGCGCAGTGGAAGTTGTTTAATGTTAGACAACATAAGAGAAGAAGATGTTTTGTATATAATTTTAATACAAAAGAGTAGAGAGAATTAAATGTTAGACTTATTAAAAAAATATCGAATTGAATTACATCAAATTCCTGAAATTGCTTTGAAAGAGTTTAAAACTAATAATTATATTAAAAATGTGCTGAAAGATTATAAATGTAAAATATTCGAAATATATAAAACTTCCGTTTTAGCATATTTCGATTTAGGTTTTGACGAAACTTTAGCTTTCAGAGCTGATATGGATGCGCTTAAAATTTGTGAAAATACAAATTTATCTTTTGCTTCTAATATTACAGGTTATATGCATGCTTGTGGCCATGATGGACATATGTCTATCTTATTAGGCCTTGCAAAATATGTAAATGATAATACTGAGCAAATCAGGAAAAATGTTTTATTAATTTTTCAACCTGCTGAAGAAACTATTGGTGGAGCGCAAGGTATCATTAAAACAAACATTTTAAAAAAACTAAAGGTTACTGAAATATATGGACTTCATTTGTGGCCTAATCTTGAAAAAGGGAAAATTTTTTCTAAACCAAATTATATGATGTCTCAAGCTAACGAAATTAACATAAAAATTATAGGAAAAAGTGTTCATATCGCTAATTATCAAAAAGGTGTTGACTCTTTATATATAGGATGTTTATTGGTAAATAAGTTATATAAAATGATTGAAGAATGCGTTACAGAAGAAAACAAAATTCTAAAATTTGGTATTTTCAAAAGTGGTAAAGTACTTAATGTTATTAGTGATAATACATTAATAAAAGGAAGTTTAAGAACTTATGATCATAATGATTTTAGAAAAATAGTTGAAAATATCGTAGAAATTAAAAAAATACTTGAATTTGATTATAAATGTGAAATAAAAATTAATTTTAAGTCAGCTTATCCCGCTTTGAGAAATGATTATGATTTATTTGCTAAAGTAAAAAAAATAATCGATTTACATGAGTTAAAAACTCCTGTTATGCAATCTGAAGATTTTGCTTTTTATGGTAAAACTGTAAAATCGTTATATATGTTTGTTGGATTAGGGAATCAAACTAATTTACACAAAAATGATTTTGATTTTGATATGGATGTTTTAATGGATGGGTTAAACGCTTTCATAAAAATAATTAATGGATAAAAACACTTTACAAACAGATTTTAGCATGTTATAATGAACAAAACTAAATAATAATAGAGGTAGCGATGCATCATAGTAATACTCGGAGAAGTCATTCGATGAAGAGTATGAAAGGTAACCATCGCCGAACATATAGACTTGAAAAATCTATGTGTGGGGTTATAGGAAAAACTTATAACACTCATTACCAATGAAGGTAGTGGCGCTATTACTGTAATATACATTGCATTAATGGGCGCCTTTGGCGTTCTTTTGTTTTTTAGTTAAATAATTTTAATGGAGGAAAAAAATGAGAATTAAAGGCTCTTATGTAGCGTTAGTTACCCCAATGTATGAAGATGGTAATATCAATTTTGAAGAATTTGGTAGATTAATTGATTACCATATTGAAAAAAAGACTGATGGTTTAGTAATATTAGGAACAACTGGTGAGTCAACTACACTAACACATGAAGAAGATGAAAAAATTGTTGAATTTGTTGTTAAGTACGCCAATAAAAGAATTCCTATTATTGCAGGTAGTGGATCAAACACCTCTTTAGTTGCTAAAGTACAAAGTCAAAAGTTCGAAAGAATGGGAGTTGACGCTTTATTAGTAATTACTCCTTATTATAACAAAACTAATAAAAGGGGAATGTTAGAGCATTTTTTATTAGTTGCAAACAATGTGAATATTCCGATTATACTTTATAATGTTCCAGGAAGAACGGGGTGTAATATTGATGTAGATGTAGTTGCTGAGCTTTCAAAACATAAAAATATTATAGGTATTAAAGAAGCAAGTGGGAATATAAGTTATATTGCGAAAATTGCTAAGTATGTAAATGAAGATTTTTGTATAGTCTCTGGTAATGATGATATGATAGTTCCAGTTTTATCTATGGGTGGAGTAGGAGTAATAAGTGTAGCTGCTAATATTTTACCTAATGAAATGCATAACTTAGTAATGAATTACCTTGAAGGGAAAACAAAAGAAGCTCTAGATATCCAACTAAAGTACTTAGATTTAATTAATGCTTTATTTATTGAAACTAACCCGATTCCTATAAAAGAAGCAATGAATTATTTGGGGTTTCATGTAGGAGGATATAGATTGCCTCTTACATATATGGATCCTAAAAATAAAGAAATATTAGTCAAATGTTTGTCAATACTAGGGGGTAAAAAATGAAGATTGCTGTAGTCGGTTATGGAATAATGGGAAAATTACTAGCAGAAGAAATTAAAAGAAGACCCGATTTGACCCTAGTGGGTGTAGTAGCAATTGAAGAAGGCTGTTTTCATTCTTTTGAGGATTTACCAGCAAAACCTGATATGATAATTGATTTTTCTAGTCCTGTTATGCTTGATGAGATTTTTGAGTTTGTAAGAAAAGAAAAAGTTAAAGTAGTGTTTGGTACAACTGGATTCACAGAAGAAGATATAACAAGAATAGAATTTTTAAGTACTAAGACTGCAATATTACAAGCGTATAATTTCTCTTTAGGTGTTGCTGTTTTAAATAAATTAGTAGATATAGTTACTCCGATTTTGAATGATTCTTTTGATATTGAAATAATTGAAAAACATCATAACAAAAAAGTTGATTCTCCGAGCGGAACTGCTAATTTGTTATTGAATACAATTAATGCTCATTTAAATTATAAAACTGTATACGGAAGAAGTGGCAATACAAAAAGGGACAAAGAAATTGGAGTTCATTCAATAAGAGGTGGGACAATTACTGGTGAACACAGTGTTATATATGCTGGTTTAGATGAAGTTATAGAACTAAAGCATGAAGCGCATTCAAAAATGATTTTTGTTAATGGAGCTTTGACTGCTGCTAGGTTTTTGAACGAAAAAGAAATTGGACTATATCATATGAAAGATGTTTTATTGTAATATGGATTATATAAAATCTGAAGAAATAATAAACATTATAAAAAATTCTCCTAAAAAAACGCCTGTAAAAGTATACTTAAAAACAAGAAAAGAACTTATTTTTGAGGATGTTCAGTCGTTTGGAGAGGGGTGTTTTAAAATCCTTGTAGGCGATTGGGGAGAAATTTATAAACTAATAGCTAAAAATGAAAGCAATATTATAGATTATTATATAGAAAATAATGCTAGAAATTCGGCTATTCCTCTTTTAGATTTAAAAAATATAAATGCACGTATTGAACCAGGTGCTATAATAAGAGAAAAAGTTTTGATAAAAGATAATGCTATTATTATGATGGGTGCTATAATTAATATTGGGGCTCAAATTGGCAAAAATACTATGATTGATATGGGAGTTGTTCTAGGAGGAAGTGTTATTGTAGGTGATGATTGTCATATAGGAGCGGGAGCAGTTTTAGCTGGAGTTGTAGAGCCATCTTCAAGTAAACCGGTGATTATTGAAGATAAAGTTTTGGTAGGGGCAAATGCAGTTATTGTAGAAGGAGTAAGGGTTAAAAAAAATGCAGTAGTTGCTGCAGGCGCTGTAGTTATAAATGATGTCGAAGAAAACTGGGTTGTTGGGGGTGTCCCAGCTAAACTTATTAAAATAAAAGATGCAAAAACTATAAGTAGTACTGGCTTAATTGATATTTTAAGAACTTTATAGTTTAGTGGTTAAGAAAAAAATTCTTAACCATTTTAGTTTTATTGACTGTAATATAAATTTGTGTTATAATAATCAGTACTATATTTAAAAGATAATTTGGAGAGTAAAATGTTAGAAAATATGACAATGGATAAATTAGTTGCTTTTTTAAAAAATCAAGGCTTTGTATATCAAGGAAGTGAAATATATGGTGGGCTTGCAAATGCTTGGGATTATGGACCTCTAGGTGTTGAATTAAAAAACAATATAAAAAAAACTTGGTGGAAATACTTTGTTCAAGAATCAATCTATAATGTAGGTATGGATAGCGCTATACTTATGAATCCAAATGTATGGATTGCAAGTGGTCATGTTACAAGTTTTAGCGATCCTTTAATAGATTGTAAAAAATGTGGTGTTAGATATAGGGCAGACAAACTTATAGAGGATGTATGTAAAATTGCAGTTGATGGATGGAAAGATTTAGAAATATCGAACTATATTAAGGAAAACAAAATAAAATGCCCAAATTGCGAAAATAGTGATTTTACAGATATCCGTAAATTTAATTTAATGTTTAAAACGAATCAAGGTGTAATAGAAGATGAAAAAAATTCGATTTATCTAAGACCCGAAACTGCTCAAGGGATATTTGTTAATTTTAAAAATGTACAAAGAACGATGAGAAAAAAACTTCCATTTGGGATAGCACAAATAGGGAAAAGTTTTAGAAACGAAATCACTCCAGGAAATTTTATTTTTAGAACTAGAGAATTTGAGCAAATGGAACTAGAGTTTTTTTGCAAGCCGGATACTGATTTAGAATGGTTTGATTATTGGAAAAATTTTTGTTTAAGTTTTTTAGATAAGTTAGGATTAAATGAAAATAGAATTAGGTTTAGAGATCATGATAAAGATGAGTTAAGTTTTTACTCTAAAGCAACAACTGATATTGAATTTAAGTTTTATTTTGGTTGGGGAGAACTTTGGGGAATTGCTGATAGGACTAACTATGATTTAAAAGTTCATCAAGAACATTCTAAGGAAAATTTAGAATATTTTGACCCTGATGATAATTCAAAATATCTTCCGTATGTCATAGAACCTTCAGTAGGGGTAGAAAGACTTTTTTTAGCTGTTGTAACTAGTGCCTATGATGAAGAAGAATTAGAGGATGGTGAAATAAGAGAAATACTAAGATTAAAGCCTTCTCTTGCTCCTTATAAGGTTGCAGTTTTGCCAT
>JAQUUM010000030.1 GCA_028693885.1 Bacilli bacterium | reverse complement strand
ACTAATACCTCCTTTTACAAATATTCTTTAATCCTTTGTTTAAAATAATCTCTAACACTGTCATTACATACAACCTTTAAGAAAGGTTCGATATAAGAATTAATTAATAACTCTTCACTTTCTTTTTTAGTTAAGCCTCTACTCATTAAATAAAAAATATCATCATCATTCAAAGCTCCAATACTAGCTCCGTGTGCAGCTACTACATCATTCTCATCAATCTCTAGTTTTGGATTAGCACTAATCTCAGATTTTTTACCTAATAAAAGCCCTCTTGATTTTTGATTTAAATTAGACTTTTTAGCATCTTTTAAAATTTTACCATTATGATTTAAATTAATAATAGAATCACCTTTAGCAATCGCATAATTCCTTAATTTAGATGTGTTATTAGCATTCTTATGAATAACATCATAATCATAATTTTGAACTAAATTACTATTGTTAATAATAACATTAAACATATCAACTTTTGAATTTTCCTCTAATAATACAACCGTATTAAAATGTCTAAAAACATTTTTAGGCATATAAAGAGATTTTATATTAATACTAGAATCACCATAACTATAAGTATTCAAAATTGTAGTTAAATCATCATCATTTTTTTGAGTAAAAGTTAGATAATCAATTTCACTTCTATCTTCAACAATTAAATCATTTTTGATATTTGTTTTAGCTTGAAAGCTTAAATAAATATCACATATCTGAGATTTAACTTTTGTTTTAGTACTAATAATTTTATGAACATATTTTTCTTTATCACCTAAATTTATGATTTTAATCATCATTGATTTTAAAACATAAATACTAATAGAAAAAGGTGAATTATCATCATTAAGTTTTTCATATTCTGAAATCTTTTTTTCATATAACAAATCCATTTCAGCACTTAAACTAACCCTAACTTCTGAATCGTTATAATCATTACTTATAACTTTACCATTATAAATAATAACATATTTATCTTCCCCAAGCTCAGAGTTTACTAAAGCCCTTACTTCATCTATGCTTTTCATTATTTTATCCTCTTTGCCTGGCAAGTACCCAAAATAACTTTTTCTTTTTCAGCGATACCTAAATCAACTCTTAACCAATCATAACCTTCTTGATCAATTTTTTTAATCAATTCTTTTCCACCTGATAAAACAATTCTTCCATCCATAAAAATATGAACATGATCAACATCTAGATAATCTAACAATCTCTCATAATGAGTAATTACTAAAGCTCCAAAATCTGGACTTTTCATTTTATTAACATTCTCTCCAACAATTTTTAAAGCATCTACATCAAGGCCTGAATCAATTTCATCCAAAATCGCAAAAGATGGTTTTAATAATTTCATTTGAAGAATTTCATTTCTCTTCTTTTCTCCACCACTAAACCCTTCGTTTAAATATCTATTAGGTAAATCACTATTCATTTTTAAATCGCTAACCGCACCTTCTAATTCTCTAAAGAATTTAAACCACGATAAATGCTCACCTTCTTCTAGTCTTGAAGTCATCGCTTGCCTAATAAAATCAGAATTAGTTACTCCACTAATTTCACTAGGGTATTGCATCGCAAGAAAAATACCTTTTCTACTTCTTTCATCAACACTCATCTTTAAAACATCCTCACCATTTAAAGTAATCTCGCCTTGAGTTACTTTATAACGGTAATGACCCATAATAGACGCGGCTAGGGTTGATTTCCCCGTTCCATTAGGTCCCATTATTGCATGGATTTCACCGGCCTTAATTACTAAATTAACACCTTTTAAAATCTCACAATTATCAACCACACAATGTAAATCTTTTACTACTAATTCTTTATTCATAATTCATCAATCCTTTATATATATAATTTATACTGCTAACTTCTTCATTAAAAACAAATTTATCAATCAATCCACTACTAACATATATTTCTTTTTCCGTACCGTTATCATAAACAAAAATAGCTTCTAATAACTCATCCTCTTCAACATAATTAATTCCATCAATTAAGCCTAAACCAAAAACAAAAGTAGACATTATATCAGCGTAAGTTGAATCACTCGAAATAATACTTACAGCTAGTAAACCATTATCAAACGGATATCCTGTTTTTGGATTAAGTAAATGATGATAAATTTTATTATCTAGACCCATCATATATTTCTCATAAACTCCCGATGTAACAAGCGCTAAATCGCTTGTTTTAATACTTCCAAAATAATATCCAGTTTGGCCAATATCAACAAACGGAGTTTGAATTTTCACATTCCATTCTTCGCCCTTATTTAAACCAATTAATAATATATTTCTACCCACATTAACTACAGCTGAAACTATACCTTCACTTACTAAATAATCTTTGATTTTTTCAGCCGCATACCCTTTTACAACCGCTCCTAAATCAAGACGCATATCGCTATCTTCTAAAAAAATAGATTTATCTATATCATTAAATATAACTTTAGACTCATCAGTCTTTACTAAAGCATTACTAATATCTATTTCACTTGGTATTTCATATAAATTATTCTCAGATTCAATATATAATTTACTATTAAGATCCCACAAAGAAATCAAAGCACCAATACTTATATCAAAAATATTTTCATAGCCCTCTAAAAGACTTATGCTATGTGCATATTTAACCAAATCATAAACTTCACTATCAACTATAACCGGACTTACACCAGCATTATTATTAACTTTCTTTAAATCAGTTAGATAACTAAAATTATCACGTTCTTGAACATTAAATAATTTATCTAAACTAACCAATATTTCTTTTGAATCTTCCTGAAGTTTTAAGATTTTAGATACAGGAATTACTTTTAATTCATCAACAATTTGAATCTCAGAAATTGTATTAAACGAATTACCTAAATCAAGACGATAAAAGTTTTTTCTATTACTAGTACAACCAGTAATAACAATTAGTAAAACTAAACTAAAAACAATTATTATTTTTTTCATTTAGCCCTCCTAACTGACCTTATTTATTATACCAAAACTAATAACATATTTCATTTAATATAATAAATTTTTTTACTCCTTAAATAATTAAATAAATGGTTTAACGCATAAACCATTTATCTTGAAAAATATTTATTTACTTTTTCCTTAAACATATTAAATATTTCTCTAGCCATGTATGCATCTTCTAATGCATCATGTGCTTGTTTTTTGGCTTCTGTACCAGTGTATTCTTCGTATGTATTAAATAAACCTAAATCAAGTTTAGTATTTGAAAAAGTTTTAATAACGTTCATTAAATTAATATATCTATCTCTGATATCTAATTTTGAAAGATGATTAATTGAAAATGATTTTTCCATTGTGAATAAATCATTTCTACCCCAAGCAAATATTTTAGCATCATATTCTTCAATAAGTCTTTCTAATAATTGATAAAACTCAATATAAGAACAAGCATCATTAAAGTCTTCAAATTTTCTAGATAAAAACTTCAAAGTTCTATTATTTAGAGAAGTTGGTTTCAAAGGTTTTACCAGCGAAGAATCTTCAAAGATGATTTCACCTTCTTTGTTTTCAACAATGATTCCGTATTGAACTATCTCTGCATAATATCTAACACTAGAAAAATTAGGAGGTAGCGAAAACTCTAAATCAATAAATATTTTGTTTTCTTGTTTATTAACAAAATCTCTAACTTCTTTTCTAACTATTCCAATATCAAATAAAATTTGATCTTTTCTAAACGTATAATTTTTTATTTTAACAAACTTTCGAATATCATAACATAAAGTATTTTTAATCAGCCTAGGAGTTTTTTCTACTCTTACGACCACATATGGTCCATCATAAAAATATGGCCCATAATCTCTAAACGCCTTAGTTGCAAGATAAAGAGTATAAATACGATTTTTATACATAATTTTAAAAGTTCTATTTTTGGGTGATACACTAAAAACTTTTCCATATACTAACATAAAAACTCCTAATTATTTCTTTTTACTAGTTTTATTAATGCTTCTTTTTGGATAGTTGTTAATTTGAGATTCTCAATTGTTTTTACAAAATCATCAGCTTGAGCTAATGCTTTTAAAATTTCATTTAACTTTGTTTTACCTATACCTTTGATTTTAGAAATCTCAGATTCTAAATTGCTTTTTGCATGTACACTTCTATAATAACTTATCGCATAGCGATGAGTTTCATTTTGAATGTTTTCTAGAAACAAAAACACAGAATCAGACTTTTCTAAATATATTTCTTTGTTTTCAAAATAGATATGACTCGTTTTATGTTGATCGTTTTTTACAAGACCTGCTACTTTTAAATTTAATCCTAATTCCTTTAATGCATTTTTAGCAGCATCAACCTGAAGAGGTCCTCCATCAATTAAGACTAAAGACGGTAAAACTAAGGATTCTTCTATTACTCTTTTATAACGCCTTTTGATAACTTCATACATTAATTCAGTATCACCTAAATTACTAGTTTTACTTTTGAATTTTCTATACAAATTAGGTGCTTTTTTCAAGTCCTTAAAAACAACCATCGCACTAACTCTAAATTCACCTTGAATCGAAGAATTATCAAAAGATTCAATTATATCTAAAGATTCTAAAGAAAACATTTCTTTTAATTTCTCTTTAATATTTTCAAACTTTTTTACAGTTTTTTCTAAAACTTCTAAATTAGCTTTTAATTTATCTCTTGCATTATCTTTAACTAATTCAAGCAATTCTTTTTTTCTACCTTTTTTAGGTATTGTTATCCTTGATTTTATTTCATCTGGTAAAAACAAATAATCTAACTCAGGTAAAATAATTTCTTTAGGTATTGGATTATTATTATTCAAATAAAACTGACCTAAAAATGAAACAAAAGCTTCTTCTATATCAGTTTCATTTTCAAATAAAAATGCATTTCTTTCAACCATCTTAGCATCTCTAATATGAAAGACTTGAATGCTTAGAGTTTCTTCTAAACTAACATAATCAATTACATCAGCCTCATATAGATCATTCATCATTTTTTGTTTTTCTTTTATAACATTTAAATCACTAATTATATCTCTATATTCTTTAGCTTTTTCATAATCAAGACAAATAGAAGATGCTTTCATCTTTTTTTCAAAATCTTTAATTTCACCAACTACATTTCCTTTTAAAAACAAATTGATTTTATCTATAATTTCTTTATATGTTTCATTTGAAATATCATTAATACAAGGAGCTAAGCATTGACCTATATGATAATACAAACAAGGCTTCTTAGGAAGCTTATTACACTTCCTCAAAGGATACATTTTATTAAGTAAATCAACAGTTGCTCTGGCTGCCTTTGCATTAGGATAAGGTCCGTAGTATTTCGCTCTTTTAGGCCTCAAATCTCGCGTATAATAGATTTTCGGATTCTTTTCGTAAGAGATTCCTATAAAGGGGTAACTCTTATCATCGGTCAAAAGTATATTATACTTTGGAAGATGTTCTTTGATTAAATTCATTTCTAAAATAAAAGCTTCAGTTTCGCTTGATGTAATAATATATTCAAAGTCTTTAACTAAACTAACCATCATTTGAGTCTTTTTATCATGCGAACCAACAAAATATGATTTTACTCTTTTACTTAAATCTTTAGCCTTACCAACATAAATGATTTTATTATTCACATCTTTCATCAAATAACAACCAGGTTTATTAGGTAAGCTCTTTAGTTTTTCTTTAATCATAAAACACCTCTAAAATATTAGTGCTTATTTACTTTTTATTTCTTTAATAATGGCTTCGATTTTATTACCATAGTCAATTGATTCATCATACTTAAAAATTAGTTCAGGAACTTTTCTAATTGTTAGAGCTTTACTTAGTTTCATTTTAATGAAGCCTTTAGCATCAAGCAAATTCTGGCTTGTTGCTTTGATTTGATCTTCTGTACCTATTACTCTGTAATAAACTGTAGCATAAGATAAATCCTTTGTTAGTTTAACAGTTGTGATATTTACAAATCTTAATCTATCGTCCTTTACATCTTCAAAAATTATTTTGCCTAATTCTTTTTCAATAATTTTTGAAACTCTATCACTACGATGCATCAAGCACCTCTTTCATAGCAAAAGCTTCGATGATATCTCCAACTTTTACATCATTAAAGTTTTCAATTGTAATACCACATTCATAACCTAACTTAACTTCTTTAACATCATCTTTAAATCTCTTAAGTGAAGATATCTTACCTTCGTATACTACAATTCCATCTCTAATTAATCTAACCATATTGTTTTTATTAATTAAACCACTAGTAATATAACATCCTGCAATCGTTCCAACTTTTGAAGCTTTAAATGTATCTCTAACTTCTGCTTGACCCATTACTTTTTCTTCAAAGACTGGATCTAACATTCCCTTCATCGCTGATTCGATTTCTTCAATTACTTTATAAATAATTTTATGTAATCTAATTTCAACTCCACGCTCTCTTGCACATTCACTAACTTGAGCAGTAGGTCTTACATTAAATCCAATTATGATAGAACTAGATGCTACAGCTAAAGTAATATCTGTTTCAGTAATCTGACCAACTCCAGCTCTAACAACATTAATCTTAGCACCTTCAACTTGAATTTGTTCTAAAGAAGATTTCAACGCTTCAATCGAACCTCTTACATCACCTTTAATAATTAAATTAAGTTCTTTAGTTTCAGTATCCCCAAACATTGTACTAAGTGAAACAGATTTACTTTTTTGAATTGTTTCTGCTAAACGAGTTACTCTAGCCTCAGCTACTAATCTAGCTGTTTTTTCATCTTCAAAAACCATAAAGCGGTCTCCTGCTTGTGGTACATCAGTTAAACCTGTAATCTCAACTGGTTTAGATGGCAAAGCAACTTTAACATTCTTACCTGTTTCATCTTGCATTGCTCTAATTTTACCATGTGTATTACCAACAACAATCGGATCTCCAACTTTTAAAGAACCATTCTTAACAAGCAAAGTAGTTACAGCTCCACGCCCTTTATCAAGACGAGCTTCAATTACACTACCCACACCCAATCTATTTGGATTGGCTTTATATTGTTCTAATTCTGATACAATTAAAATATAATCTAAAAGCGCATCAACATTAGTTCCTTTTAAAGCTGATATTTCAACAAATATAGTATTTCCACCCCAAGCTTCAGCTACTAAATTATACTCAGTTAATTCTTGCATAATTCTACTTGGATCTGCACCTGGTTTATCCATTTTATTAACCGCTACAATAATCGGAACTTTTGCTGCTTGAGCATGTTCAATTGCTTCTTTAGTTTGTGGCATAACACCATCATCTGCTGCCACAACTAAAATTACAATATCAGTAATTTCAGCACCACGAGCTCTCATTTCAGTAAAAGCTGCATGTCCTGGAGTATCGATAAATGTAATTTGTTTTTTATTTTTTTCAACTTGATAAGCTCCAATATGTTGAGTGATTCCACCAAACTCACCACTTACTACTTTTGAATGTCTAATAGTATCAAGTAAAGTTGTTTTCCCATGATCAACATGTCCCATAATTGTTACAATTGGAGGACGTTCTACTAAACAAGACGGATCATCAATAATATCAATATCTTCAAACTTAGTAATGTCAGTTGAAATTTTATCTTTAACTACAAAACCTAATTCAAGTGCTAATAACTCAACAACATCTCTTTCAACGCTTTGAGAAGCACTAACCATATAACCTAACATTACAAGTTGTTTTACAACTTCTCCAACTGGTTTATTTACTTCATCAGCAATCATAGCTACTGTCATATTATCATAATAATTAATTATCTTTTGAGAATCTAAGTTAGCTGTATTAGATTGTCTTGTTCCTTTTAATTTATTAGTCTTTTTAATATTTTTAATTCTTGTAAAATCTTTTTTAGCATTTTCATATTCAAGATATTTTTCATCATATACTCTTGATAATTCAATTTCTTGAATAATCGCTTCTTCTCTAAATGTAGAATCAACTTTTTCTTCTTTAACTTTAATTTCTTCTTTAGGTTTTGAAGATTTTTCTTTTTTATCTTTTTTATCTTCAACTGCTGTCTTTTTATCTTCAACTGCTTTTACTACAACTTTTGGTTCTACTTTTTCTTCCTTAGGAGAAATAGAAACCTCTTCTATTTTAGGAGTTTCTTTTTTAGGCTTTGTTTTTTTGATTTCCTTACCGTATTTTTTGCCTAAATCTTTGACAATTTTTGCTTCAATATCAGTTTCAGCATCAGCTTCAATTCCTCGCCCATCTAATAATATTTTAATTAAATTTTCAACAGTCTCTTCAACTCCTTGACTATTTAATATTTCTATAATTTCTTTAACTTTCATCTTCTTCACCTCTTAGCTTCTCAAAGGCTAAAGCAAAGCCTTTGTCTTTGACACCAATAATTTTTCTAGACCTTCCAACTGCTTTTTCTAACTCACTGCTAGAAAAACTAAAATCACATGTGACGTTGTAATAAAAACATTTCTTTTCATATTTATCTTTAGTTCTTGCCGAAACATCACTAGCCACAAAAAGTAAAAATATGTTTTTTAAATCCTTTGTTACCGCTTCATCTCCCGAAATTAATTTGCCTGCTTTATTTGCAAGACCTAATAAATTAATAATTTTATTTTTGTTCATTATTTATTATTTCTATTAACTCTTGATAAATTTCTTCATTAATTTTAACTTCTAAATGTCTTTCTAAGACATTCTTTTTTTTAGCAAGCATAACCGCTTCGATTGTTTTAGCAAGATAAGCACCTCTGCCATTCATCTTGCCAGTTAAATCAACCTTAACCTCACCCTCAGGTGTTCTTACGATTCTAAATAATTCTTTTTTAGGAAGTTGAGTTTGTGTAGCAACACATTTTCTTATAGGTACTTTTTTAGGCTTCATAAATTTACTCCTTAAACATTTACTTTAAATTTAATTCCCTCTTCTGTAGCTTCTGATAACTTCTTAATATCAATATGCCAATTAATAGCATATGCAGCAAGGCGAGCATTTTGACCTTGCTTACCAATCGCTAAAGAAAATTGATCATCACTAACAATAACAGTAGCTCTTCGCTCTTTTTCATCATTCATAATAACACTGACTACTTTGGCTGGAAGCAAAGCTTCACAAATTAGTTCAACCGGATTTTCTCTCCATGTGAAGATGTCAATTTTTTCATTGTTAAGCGATTCATTTATGCTTCTAATTCTAAGTCCACCAGGTCCTACACAAGCACCCTTTGGATCAACATTACTATTTCTTGATGCAACGCCAATTTTAGTTCTACTGCCAGGATCCCTTGCTAGTCCCATAATTTCAATTGTTCCATCTTTAATTTCAGGAATTGTCATTTCGAATAATCTTTTAACAATTTCTTTATTCTTTCTTGAAACATATACTTTAGGACCTTTACCTGTTTTTTCAACTTTAGTAATATATAGTTTCTTCTCTTGACCAACAAAGAAATCCTCGCCCGGCAAACCTTCATTTAAAGGCATATGAGCTTCTACATTTTGACCAACTCCAAAAGTAACAAAACCAGATTGAGAAGTTAATACTCTACCTGTAATTACTTCTCCGATTCTTTCAGAGAAATGTGTATAAGCTCTTTCTCTTTCTAAATCTTTTAAACCATTTAATAAATTTTGTTTGAAGTTTGATGCAGCTTTTCTTCCGAAACTTTGCATAGTTACTTCTGATTTGATTTCCATTCCAATTTTTGCATTATGTCTTAACTCTAAAGCTTCTTCAAGTAAAATTTGGCCTCTAGGCCCTTCAGGGTCAACTTCTTCTACAACTCTTTTTATTTCAAATACTCTAATTTGTTTCTTCTCATCATTTAATTCTAAAATAATTTCTCCAGTATGAGGTGGGTTTGTATGACGACAAGCCACGCCCATTGCAGTTTCTACTTTTTTCATTACATCTTCTATTTCTAACTTTCTTTCAAATGCTATACTTTCTAACGATTCAAAAAAATTCTTGCTTATCATTTTTTTCTATTCCTCCTAAAATTTTATTGCTAATCTAATTTCATTGATTTTATTTTTTTCGATAGTATGTTTTTTCATCCTACCTTTTATATTTTCTTCTACTACAATTGTAGTATCATTATTTTCAAGTAAATAACCAAATAACTTTCTTCCACTAAACTCAAGATAAATATATTTATCTACAGCTTTTTGATAATCTTTTTCAGTTTTTATAGGGCGCTCTGCTCCAACCGAAGATACTTCTAATAAATAATTATCTTCATCAATTTCTAATTCATCGAGCGCTTCACTTATCGCTTGATTTAAAACAGTAGCCTCATTAATATTAACACCATCATCTTTATCAATCAAAATCCTCAAAATATTTTCGCCTGCTTCTTTTACATATTCAACACTTACAATTTCTAAATCTAATTTAGCAGCTTCTTTTAAAGCTAGCTCATTAATTTTATTTAAATCCATTTCACACCTACGCCTATTTCATAATTATTGGGAGCGAGAAATAAATTCTCACTCCCAAAGTTAAACATTCTTACATAATATATAATACATTTTTT
>JAQUUM010000029.1 GCA_028693885.1 Bacilli bacterium | reverse complement strand
TTTCTATAAAGCCTTTATCTTACTTATTTAAGCTGGATTAGCAGTAAATTTTGCGTACAATGTAACTCCACCAGTAACAGTATAAGGGAAAACTACTGCACTTCCAGTAAAGCCACTATTTGTATACCAACCATCAAAAGTGAATCCCGCTTTTACAGGGTCAGTAGGTTGAGCAAAAGTTGCCCCCTCTTTAACACTGAAAGTTTGAGATGTATCACCATCAATATTTAATCTTACTGTATAAGTAGGTATTTGTATTTTTTGTAAACTCATAAATGATGTAGTAGAAAAATTAGTTTCAAGTGATAGATTGAATGATGGATTAGCATCAAGGAAACGAGCCAACCAAACAAATTCACCATCTTCTAAAGTAACTACTTGATTAGCATCTGTATAAGTGCCTTTAATAGTTCCTGTAGCAGTCACTACTACTGCAAGTCTAAATCCACTTGGACCAGCAGCTTGATTAAGAGCAAAAGAAATGCTTTCAGGACCATCATTAAGAATCGCTGAACCTGCAGAACTCCAAGATGTACTAGCAGCTGTTGTTAAAACAGAAGAATCAACAGTTCCACTTTGGCCACTAACTACGACAACTGCATTAATATGGAATAACACATCAGTTTTTGTTACATCTCCTGCAGTGTAAGTCTTTGTCATTGTCCAACCATTCCAATGAGTTTCATTAACATATGTTGATAAATCATGATAGAATAAACCAGTTTCACCTTCGGCTAACATACCAAAATTAATAGTCACTTCTTCAAATTTTAAAGGATCCGTTTTGCTTGTAGCGATTAAAACAACTTCTTGTACAGCAAATACATTCTTTAATAATTGTCCAGTAGCAACATCAAATACAGTATCATCTTCGCCTGCTTTTAATGACCAAGTAACAGTACTAGGTAAAACTACATCATCAGTAACTTGACTTCCTAACTCCTCGATAGCTTCAAAAATAACTTGGTAATCAGGATCATTTAATTTTTCAATTCTTGAAATTGCCTCTTGTAATACAGCATAATTGCTAACAAGATCTTTTTGATCAGCTGTTAAGCCATTATATGCAGTCTCTGCATCATCAACATCAGTTTCATCATCTAATGTTACAGGCACTGGCAAAGCAGTAATTAAATCAACTACTACATTCGCCGCAGCTAAGTCAATTGCATATTGAGCCATTACATCTACCATTTCAGCCTCTGCTGCTTCTAAAGCATCTAAACTAGCTGTTGCAACTAATGCTTGTTGAGCAGTTGTTAATGCATCATATGCTGCTCTTGCTGCCTCTACATCTGCTTCATCTTGATAAGTCAACTCTGCTACAGCAGGCAATGCTGCAATCAAAGTTTCTACTGCATCTGCTGCTGCTTCATCAAGCAATGCTTGAATATCAGCTTCTGCTGCTACTAAAGCATCAAGACTAGTAGAATCAACTAAAGCTTTTTGAGCTGTTGTTAATGCAGTGTATGCTGCTCTCGCTGCAACTACATCTGCTTGATCTTCTAAGGTTAAAGTACTTGGTAAAGCTGCAATTAGCGTTTCTACAGCATCTGCTGCTGCTTGATCAACTAATTCTTGAATATCGGCTTCCGCTGCTACTAGAGCATCTAAACTAGCAGTAGCAACTAATGCTTGTTGAGCAATAGTCAAAGTAGTATATGCAGTTCTTGCTGCAACTACATCTGCTTGATCTTCTATAGTTAAAGTGCTTGGTAAAGCTGCAATCAATGCTTCAACTGCATCTGCTGCTGCTTCATCAACCAATACAGCTAAAGCTGCTTCTGCTGCTACTAGTGCATCAAAGTTAGTTGTAGTAACTAATGCTTTTTGATCTGCTGTAAGTGCATCATATGCTGCTCTTGCTGCTTCAACTGTTGCTTGATCAGATAGTACAATCGTAGAAGGCAAAGCTTCGATTAGATCTTCTACTGCATCTGCTGCTGCTTGATTTGCAATTTGTTCATTGTTTGCTGCAGTTTTTAAATCAGCTAAATCAGTTTCAGCATTTTCTAACTTATTTCTCAAAGTAGTTCCTACTATAGATTTTTGAGCTGTTGTTAATGCATCATATGCTGCTCTTGCTGCTACAATATCATCCTCATCATCTAAAGTTACTGTAGCTGGCAAAGCCTCAATAAGTGCAATAACAGGATTTGCTGCTGCTTGATTAACTAAAGTAGCTAAAGCTAATTCAGCCGCTTCTAAATCAGCATACTTTGCAACTAATGCTTTTTGAGCATCAGTCAAAGCATCATAAGCAGTTCTTGCTGCCTCAATTGCTGTCTCTGAATCTAAAGTAACTGTTTCAGCAATCAAATCGATTAAGCCATCAACTTCTTCAGCTGCTGAAGCATTTTTGTTTGAACAGCCATAAAGGCCAATTACGAAAAACAATAGTACAACGATAAAAATTTTTTTCATTTTCTGACTCCTTTTCAATAAATTTCAATTAATTATACCATTAAAAACTACAAAATTCAATAACAAGTTTTACTTTAATTTAAAAACGTAGCGATTATTAATTGCTACGTTTTTAAATATTTTTAATAATTAGTAGAACGCAATTCAAAATAGGCTCTAGGATGTGCACAAACAGGACAAACTAGAGGAGCTTCCTCTCCAAAGTGTATGTGGCCACAATTTCTGCAAAACCATGCCACTTTATTTTCTTTTGCAAAAACATTATTATTTTTTAAATTTTCTAGTAATTTAATATATCTAGCCTCATGTTCTTTTTCAACAGCTGCAACACCTCTAAACTGACTTGCTATTTTAGCAAAGCCTTCATCTTCAGCAGTTTTTGCAAATTCTGCATACATTTGAGTCCACTCATAATTTTCACCAGCTGCTGCTTTAGATAAATTTGCTTTTGTATCACCTAATTCTTGCAAAGCTTTAAACCAAAGTTTTGCGTGCTCTTTTTCATTTAAAGATGTTTCCAGAAAAATTGCAGCAATTTGTTCATAACCTTCTTTTTTTGCAACACTCGCAAAATAATCGTATTTATTTCTAGCTTCTGATTCTCCTGCAAATGCAGTCCATAAATTTTTTTCTGTTTTGCTTCCTTTTAATTCCATAATAATACCTCCGTTTAAATATTTTACTACAAATCCTCTTTTTAGTCAAGAAATACGTCTTGATAAAAAAAGCATATCTTTTAGGATATGCTTCAAACAAACTATTTTACTTGATTAGCAACAAATTTAGCAGTTCTAACTAATTGAGCTGTATAACTCATTTCATTGTCATACCACATAATTACTTTAACAAGTTGTTTTCCATCTACTTCCATTACAGTTGTACAAGATGCATCAAATAAAGCCCCAAAAGTAACACCAATAAGGTCACTTGATACAATTGGATCTTCAGTATATCCCAAAGTTTCATTAGTTGCAGCTTTAATAGCAGCATTAATTTCTTCAACTGTAGTGTTCTTAGCTGGTTCAAATACTAAATCAACAACAGAACCAGTAATTGTAGGAACTCTTAATGCCATACCATCTAATTTTCCTCTTAATTCAGGTAACACTTTTCCAACTGCAACAGCAGCCCCAGTAGTTGTAGGAACGATATTTGCAGCAGCAGCTCTTGTTCTACGAGAATGTATACCAGCTTTATGTGGTCCATCTAAAGTATTTTGATCATTAGTATATGCATGTACTGTTGTCATTAAGCCTCTAACGATTCCAAACTTATCATTTAAAACTTTAGCAACTGGAGCTAAACAATTTGTAGTGCATGATGCACCTGAAATAACTGTTTCACTTCCATCTAAAGATGTATGATTTACATTATATACTATTGTTTTCATATCACCTTTTGCTGGAGCAGAGATAATTACTTTTTTTGCGCCTGCAGCAATATGAGCTTCAGCAGCTTCTTTTTTAGTAAAGAAACCAGTACATTCAATTACAACATCAACAGCTAAATCTTTCCAAGGTAAAAAGTTAGGATCTTTTTGTGCATAAACATTAATTTCTTTTCCATCAACAATTATAGCTCCTTCTTTCCAGCTAATTGAATCTGCTTTATATCTTCCTTGAGCAGAATCATACTTTAAAAGGTAAGCTAAATCTTCAGCTCCAGTTAAATCATTTAAAGCAACGATATCAAAATCTTTGTCCCCAAACATCAATCTGAAAGCTAATCTTCCAATACGACCAAAACCATTAATTGCAACTTTTACAGCCATTTTATATTTCCTCCTTTATGAACTATAAATTCCATATATATATTATCATTATATAGACATTTTTTCAATTATTTTTAATTGTAAAACGTTATCAGTTTTTATTAATCAAACTATGTAAAGCCTCTTCGTAACTAAGAAAACCTTTACCATAAAACCTTAAACTAACGACCTCTTCCAAAACTGACTTTTTACGAAAATCATCTCTTTTTGTAATATCAGATAAATGAACCTCTATTGTTTTAATATTTACAGAAGCAATGGCATCTCTAACACTATAAGAATAATGAGTTAAAGCACCCGGATTTATTATAATTACATCAACTCGGTCAAAATAAGCTTCTTGAATTTTATCAACAATAACTCCTTCATGATTAGATTGAAAAACTTCAACATTTAATAGATTGCACTTTTTAGAAACATCATAAATATACTTTTCTAAGTCTTTGTAAGTTTTATTGCCATATATCTCAGGTTCTCTAATTCCTAACATATTCAAATTCGGACCATTTATAACTAATATTTTCATATACTCACCTATTCAAAAAAATATTTAAAAAGTCTTGTCTTTAGACAAGACTTTAAATTTAATCACGTCGTGCTAAAATAATTAAAAGTAATCTCAATATTTGAACATACAACCAAATAGTTGTGAATATTAAGCCAAACGCTCCAAACCATTCCATCTGCTTAGGATATCCACCTTCTACGATTTCACGTATTTTTTGCAAATCCCAAAACAAATAAAGAGTTGCTAAAAATATAAATACTGTGCTTATTAAAATCATTACCAACAAATTATCAAAATTAAAAATATTAATAACTGAAGGGGCTACCCAAGATATCAAGAACAACAGTGCCCATAATAATAAAGAACTCAATGCAAAAATTGATAAAAATCTAACAAAAGTCCCATTAACTTTTACAATTCCAGTAGTATACAAAGTTCCAACTATCATTAAAACAGAAAGAGTAGCTAAAATTGCAGCAAAAGCAACACCCGGAATATATAATTCAGCAAACAAAGAAATTGTTCCTAAAAGGATGCCCTCTAGTATACAGTAAATAATACCAGCAGTTTTTACCATCCTAACAGATAATAGTGATATAAATGCTGTTATAAATGTCCCAATCAATGACACGCCTAGCATAACAACTAGTAATCCCGGATTAGTATTAATTAAGTAAAAACTAAGACCTACCCCTAACAATAAAAATAATAAATATATAAATAATTTACTAGAAACACCTTTATAAGTAGCAACTTCAATAACTTCTTGATCCTCTACAATATTAAAGCCTTTCTTATAAACAACATTTTCATTATAAAACCGCATAATTATCACCCCACTTTTTATATTATACCATTTTTGTGTTAATTGTTCAATTAAAACAAAGAAATTTTATCATCTTCAGGCAAGCCTTTAAAAACGCCTAAATTATCCATTCTTTCAAACAAAGTTTTATTTATTTTAGTTCGTAATTGAACATCTCTTTTTGACAAGAACTCTTTTTCATTTCTTGCCACAACTATAGTCTCTGCACTAGATTCTCCAAGGCCTTCTAATGAAGTAAAAGGTAAAACTAGCCCCTTTTTATCATCCGTTATTATTAACCCATTAACATTGGATTTAAATATGTTAACTTGTTCAAATCTAAAGCCCCTAGAAATCATTTCATTTGCCACCAACAAACTATCATGCAAGTCTGAATCATTTTGTTTTGCTTCTTTACTTGCCATTAGTTCTCTTAACTCATTAATCTTTTCTACTATTGCATCTTTCCCTTTAACAAACACTTCAGCATCAAATTTTTTAGCTCTAGTAGCAAAATATTTAGCATAATACACGATTGGCTTATAAACTTTAAACCAAGCAATTCTTAAACACATAATGACATAAGCAGTAGCATGTGCTTTAGGAAACAAATATTTGATTGCTTTACAACTATCTATAAACCATTTAGGGACATCTTGCCCTATCATCAGACTTTCATAACTATCACTAATACCTTGTCCTTTACGTACTGTTTCCATAATTTTGAAAGCATCTTTTTGTTTAATCCCCTTACTTATAAGGTAAATCATTATATCATCTCTACAACCAATTAACTCATCAAAAGGAATAGGAGGTGTATCATCTTTTTTTCCAAACATATATTCTCTAAGATTTCCTCTCCACACATCTGTACCGTGGCTTAATCCTGAAATTTTTATTAAGTCACCAAGTTTTTTTGGTCTAATATCAGAAAGGATTTCCTTAGTTAGGCTAGTCCCAAATTCTGGCAACCCTGTTGTTCCAACCTCTTCTCCTAAAACATCAATACTATCTAGTCCAAGAGCTTCTAAACTATTAAACAAACTCAGCACCTTCGGATCAGCTAGAGGAATATCCTCAACTTTATTAAAATCAAACTCAGTAGGATTTTCATGTACATAATCCATCAAATGTTTTATCATAGTCGGATCATCTTGGCCCAAAATATCCAACTTCAACAAATTTTTTTCATAACTATGGTAAGGAAAATGCGTAATCATCCATTTTGAATCTAATTTATCCGAAGGAAATTGAATCGGAGTTATCTGATTAATCGTAATGTTTGAAGGAACTACAACAACTCCACCAGGATGTTGACCTGTAGTCCTCTTAACATCCATAATTTTTTCAGACATGATATCTATTTCAACTTTCCTTCTAGTTAAGCTTTTTCGTTCTAAGTAACCTTTTGCATATCCATAGGCAGTCTCTTTTTGAACAGTTTGAACAGTTCCTGCCTTAAAAGTATTTTCCACACCTAACAAATTTCTACAAAAAAGTTGGGCTTGATCCTGAAACTCACTCGAAAAATTTAGATCAATATCTGGGATTTTAACAGCATTTTCCAATCCTAAAAATGTTTCAAAAGGAATATCAACGCCATCTTTTTTCAATCTATTATTACAAACAGGACAATTAGCCTCAGGCAAATCATATCCTGTTTTTGTTTCATCTAAAATGTTTTCAAAAATATAGTAATGTTCATCATTAATATATTTATCCTTTTCGAAGTTTGTCATTTTAAAAGCACTATAATGGCATTTTGGGCAATAATAATGCGGTGGCAAAGGGTTAACTTCAGTTATCCCCATTAATTTAGCAACGAAACTGGAACCTACCGACCCTCTACTACCAACTACATAACCTGCTTCAATAGAGTTCTTTACTAGTAAATATGAAATATAATAAATTGAGGCATACCCATTGTTTATAATATTTTTCAATTCATTTTTAATGCGATCATCAACATATCTTGGTAGCGGATCACCATAAATTGAACAAGCACTATCATAAGTCATATTTTTTAAGGCTTCTTTAAAAGATACTATATTTTGATCTTTTAAGTAATCATCTTGAGGAGCATAAAGCTCATTAGGGAACAAATCAAACTCTTCAATTTTGTCAGCTATTTTATTAGTATTTTTTACTACAATTTCAGTAGCTAAATCTTTGCCTAAGAACTCAAACTCTTTCAGCATCTCATTAGTAGTCATAAAATGTTGTGAAGGAATATTTTTTATGCTAGAAAGTGGATGAACGCCTCCACCTATTTGTGGTCCATATACAAAAACTTCTCGATATTCTTTATCTTCTTTATGTAAATGATGAACATCCCCAGTCGCAACAACTATAACATTTCTTTCTTTTCCTGCTTTTATAATTTTTTTAATAGTTGTATTAATATGCTCTTTTGTTTCTTCATACCCACTTTTTTCAACTAGATGACTGTAAATGCTAGGCGGCTGAACCTCAAGAAAATCATAATACCCTACCAAATCTAATAATTCTTCGTAACTTTTTCGATAAGCAGTATCAAAAACTTCTCCTTCATAACAAGATGATCCCACAAGTATGTTTTTTCTTTTATTATCTAAAACCGTTCTTAAAATTCTTGGGACCTTATCAAAATATTTAACATAAGCATCACTTATCAAACTATATAAATCTATTTTCCCTTGATTATTTTTACAAAGCAAAGTAATATGACTCGGGTAAATTTTTTTATAAACTTCAGAATCTTCAAATAAAGTATTGATATTATTTAAATTATTAATCCCCTCGTCTAATAAATCTTTTAACATTCCTTTGAAAATATGAGCAGTTGCCTCTGCATCGTATATTGCCCTATGGTGTTTTTCTAAAGAATAATTAAAATATTTAGCAACTTTTTCTAGTCCAAACGTTTTTATTTTATCTGAATATCGTGTTTTTGCAAGTTCTAATGTATCTATAGTTGGATATTCTCCATCATATAATCCTAAAGTTTTTAGAGAAGCATATAAAAATGAATTATCAAAACTAGCATTATGAGCAACTAATATTGCTCCTTCACAAAATTTTTTAAATCTAGGAATCACTATTTCCATTCTTTCCGCATTTCTAATAGTATCATTACTTATACTAGTTAATTCTTCGATTTTTTTATTAATTTGTTTATTCGGTTTAATATATTCTGAAAACCTATCTATCTCAATACCATTTTGCAGTTTTATTGCACCAATTTCTATAATCTCTTCATAATTCGCTGATAACCCAGTTGTTTCTAAATCATAAACTACATAAACACTTGAACTCAACTCATAAGAATCTTCTGCATATGCTATTCTATAATTTAAGTCATTAACAAATGAAGCTTCTATTCCATAAATAGGCTTTATTTTATATTTCTTTGTCAGTTTATCAAATTCAGGAAATACATGAACATTATTATGATCAGTAATTGCTAAAGCACTATGACCATATTTTTTAGCTGTCTCAACATATTTCTCAACATCTAAAACAGAATCTAATACTGACATTTTTGTATGAGCATGCAATTCAACTCTTTTTTCCAATGCATCATCATTATGGTCTAATTTGTTTGCACTTTTCAAATCTTCCATTTGTTTTATTCTTAAATTTATATCTTTACTAAATCTAGAATCAAATTCTAAAAAGCCCAATACTTTTACTTTTTTTCCTATAGTAAATTTCTCTTTATAATATTTAAACTCTTTATTTTCAGGATTTAAAAATCTTTTTGCTGAAATACATCTTTTGCCATCGCTAATTACTGATTGATACAAAAAACAATCTTTTTTTTCTAATAACTCACACTTAATTATTTCCCCCTCAATAATACAATTATTAGTGTGTTTTTTTTCATTATATTCAATCAATTCAATTTCATTAGCAGGCAATTCTTCTAATTTAAGTATCTCGCCAGATATTTTGTCTTTAAAAATTTTAGGTAATCCTGCTTTTTCCTTCGCATCTTTTTCTAAAACAGCAACTTTTTGATCAAAAACATTTTGTTGACTTATTAAATTAGCAGTTTCAACTTTATCAATTTCCAAAATTCTTTTTTCACGTGGAATCTCAAAATTACTTTTTGTTATTCCAACACTACAATCAATACCATAGAAAACCATTCTTTTCTTTACATATTCAAGCAACTCTTCTACCATAGAATAGTCTTTATCATCACCTACGAAAATTGTCACGTGTTGGTCATCAAAAGTAGTATTAAAAATATTTAAAGTGGCAAATCTTGACTTAGATTCACTTAACTCCTCAATTATATACTTATAGTAACTTTCTAAATTTTTACAATCGACTATCTTTTTTATATATTTTATACGAATATTTAAATCATATTTGGTTTTTGAAAAATAATTCCTAGATGCAACTATTAATTTTTTGAAAGTTTCAATTTTTAAAACTTGAGGTAATTCAATTTCTAACTCTGCATACTTGCTATTTTTATCTATTTTAAGCGTCGCACGTCCATCAAGCAAATCATTTGTTGGAGTTAGTGAAATTTTTTCTAATAGTTTTAAAAAGTTTTTATTATTTTCTTTCATTATCGCATCTCCTAGTCCTAATTATTTTACAATCATTTTGCTTTCTATATAGTATCTCTTTTCATTTGCATGTCCCATTGAAAAAGTTTTTCGAGGAAAACTCCCTTGATTAACAACATAGTTAAATAAATCAGTTTTATTAAGTGGTGGCAATGTAATTCCATAGCTATTAAGATGATTATCACAGACTTCTTTCATATCTTCTAAACCATGAACATAGTCAACTTTAGTCTTAGGATTTTTTTTGATATAATCATCTATGTACTCTTGTACTAATTTTACCGCTATTGCTGCATTTGTTGGTAACATTATCTTAGTAGATTCTCCATTGTTATATAAAAGGCACTCATAGTCACCATCACATATTTCTTTTAAGCCTTTATAAAAATCTAGATTTGCATTAAAAACTACTCTATGAATAGGTTCAAATACCAATCCTTCATCATATATATTCATAATTTCAACTAAAGCATATCTTGCAGGATGGTTTTTAATTTCCTTTTTACTTAAATTGCTTTTCAAATTATTCCAATGAGTTTTTGCGGTTGCAAGAGAATGATTACCATCACCAACTGCAAATTGCATAATATTATCTTTTT
>JAQUUM010000028.1 GCA_028693885.1 Bacilli bacterium | reverse complement strand
A
This sequence comes from Bacilli bacterium, assembly GCA_028693885.1. Classification (GTDB taxonomy): domain Bacteria; phylum Bacillota_I; class Bacilli_A; order ML615J-28; family CAG-698; genus JAQUUM01. The sequence continues at coordinate 11,096 of JAQUUM010000028.1, read as the reverse complement.
TAAATCATTCCTTAATTCAGTGTGAAGTTCTTCCATTCTACGATTCATTTTATGTATCATGTAAAAAATAAAATTTTTGTGTACTAAATCATCTTTTGTGAATCTGTACTCTTTTACTTCTTCTTCAAAAATCTTGTTTTTTCTGGAACTATTTAAATTAAATATCGCTATTGCTTTGATAGCTAAAATTTTAGCACTAGACAATCCAAATTTTTCTATTTTTTCAATAACTCTATCATACATTTTTAAATTGTTAAAAATCATAAGGTAATAATACCAATAATCCATACCAAATTTGTTAATTAATTGATCAAAATCAACATCTTTATCTATATCCCTTAACTCATCCCCAAAACTAGTTTCAAACTCTAACAACATTAATTTATTCATTAATTGTCGTTTCTGAGGTATCCAACCACTATAAAGTCTATCTAAATCGCTATAATATTTGCTTACAACTTTATCATCTTTTTGCAAATAACTTAATTTATATTTTTGTTCAGCTACTAAATATTTCATTTTATCAGATAACTCTTGACTGTAAGTATAATTATTAAACAACTCAACAGCTTCCTCTAATTTATTTAAATTTAATGATTCTTCGATTTTAATATAGTAGAATAAATCCTTTTCTAATGGTTGAAGTTTCGTTTCAATAATTTGAATTTCGAATAACTCTTTACTTAATAGATCGTAATTATTATTTTGCAAATAATACACGCATTTTACCAACGAAGTTTTTATAGAAAATGTTGAATTTTCAACAAGCTCATATGTCAATGCTATATCAAATTTATCCCCAAAAAACAACCCCGAAATAGTTCTTTCTAAGTCACTCATTTCAAATAGTTTTAAGATGTTTTCCAAATCTAACGACATTCTTTCAAATAATTTTCTTACGATATTGTAGTCTGCTACAATTTGTCCGTTCTCTAATTTACTTAAATAGCTAACGCAACAAATTCCCTTTGATAACTTTTCCAATGTCAAATTCATTTTTAAACGAGAATGTTTAACAATAACGCCTAATTGATTTAGGTCTTTTTTTAAAATTTTCTTCATATAACCTATCCCTTTAATTCAATTTTAATTTTTTCGTGATTATTATAATATTTACTCAACTCTTTATAGAAGTCTTTACTATGATTTGGAATAATAAAATGTGTAAATTCATGAAACATTACATATTCCAAACATCTTTTTTCATAATACATTAATTTTTTATTAATTGTTATTATGTACTTTTTAAAATTACATGACCCCCATTTAGTTTTCATCATTCTAAATTTTATAATCACTTCTTTTTTAAGTATATTTTGATAAATCTTTTGAACTTTATTAAAAGTTTCAATAAATTCATCTTTAAAATAGTTAAAAATTAAGTCTTCACAAGCTTGATTAAGCACAATGACTCCGTTTTTTAGTATAATTTTTTCTTTTTGCATAGAGTCTACTTCTACTAAGTACTTTTCTCCAAATATATTCACTTCTTTTTTTTCAAATATCGAAATCTTTGCAGGTTTATAGTTTTTACTAAGCCATTCAGTATGCTCGTCTAAAAAAGCCAACGCTCTATTTTTCGAACATTTCAATGGATAAGTTAAAAAAATTTTACCATCATGGATTCGAATATTAATATTTTTTATGTTTCTAGGTCGGCAAACTATATCGACCTTAAAATCATTAATGATTACAGTATTCATAAATTACTAATAATATTACTTTCATTGAAACTATAATATTTTTCCTTTCCTATAACAATATGATCAACTATTTTTATATCAACTAACTTTGAAGCGTTGACAATTTCTTTAGTGACCTTAATATCTGCATTACTAGGGGAAGGATCTCCACTAGGATGGTTATGTACTAAAATAATTCCTGATGCAGACAATTTTATAGCCCATTTTAAAATATCACGCGGATGAAAAATTGTTATGTTGCTAGTACCAATAGATAATATTCTTTTTTCAATTATCTCGGATTTAGAATTTAAATAAATGCACATAAAATATTCTTGTGATAAATTTTGCATTTCCTCTTTTACTAATAAATACGTTGCTCTTGCACTGTTTAACTTGATTTCATTTAGCAAAGGAGTGTTAATTCTTTTTCCTAATTCAATAGCTGCGATTATTTCAATAGCTTTAGCCTTACCAATCCCTTTAATTCCTTTTAATTCAGTAATTGTAATTTCGGACAATTTATGTAGTTTTTCAATTTTGAGGAGGACATCTTTAGATAGATCTAAAACTGACACTTCCTTATATCCAGTTCTTAAAATAATTGCAAGCAATTCATAATTAGATAAGACATTTGGACCATATTTTTCAAGTCTTTCTCTAGGTCTATCTTCAACTGGAATATCTTTTAATAAAAATCTCATATATCTCACCATATATATATTAAAACTTTTATTCATTTTTACTCTTTTTTAAAAAAGTTTTTTCTAACTTCTCCAATAAAATACAAACTGCCACAAAAAACATTAATATAATTATCATCATTACTGACGATTTTTAATATCTTTTCAAAATTAACTTCATTTTTTTTATTGCTATGCCTTGAATAATCGAATAAATCTTTAGGTTCAGCACTTCTAACATTATTTATTTTTGTGAAAATAATTTCATCCGCATGTTTCTCAACTTCTGCAATCATTTTTTCTACTTCTTTATCCCTAGAAACAGCAAATATTATTCTAACTTTTTTAGTTTTTCTAATATCTGTAATGAATTCTCCAAGTTTAATAATTGCATCTAAGTTATGAGCTCCATCTAAAATAACAATTGGTTTTTTAGAAACGACCTCTAAGCGTCCCGGCCATTTTGTTTCTAATAAATATCTTTTTACGTTTTTAAGATTTACAAAATCTTTTCTAATTAGTTCATTAATTGCTTCTATAGCCAAGCAAGCATTTTCTACTTGATATTTCCCAAGCATACTTAGACTATATTTTTTGTTTTTATATATAAAAGTAGTCTTGGAAATAGTATTTTTTGTTTTTTTTACGTCTTCTTTTTTAACGAATATTACCTCACTTAAAGTAATTTCAGCTTTTTTTATAACGATGTTATTTATACTAAGATTATCTAGTGTTATTAATGGAACATTCTTTTTTAGTATTCCTAATTTATTAATTGCTATATCTTCTAAAGTATTTCCTAAATATTGCATGTGATCAAATGATATACTAGTAATAACTGTCAATATAGGCATAACTACATTTGTAGGATCAAAAACTCCACCTAATCCTACCTCTAAAATCACAAAGTCTATTTTTTTAAGTGAGGAAAAGTATAGAAGGGCTAATATTGTAATAAACTCAAAAAATGTAGGTTTTTTTAGCCCCAATCCTTCAATCAAAGGATATTTTTCTATAATTAAATTTCCGAACAAAAGTAAATCTGAATCACTTATAGGTATATCGTTATAGCAAATTCTTTCATTGAAAACCTTAATATAAGGAGAAACAAATTTGCCTACATTATAGTTATTTTTTAATAATACATTGTTTATATAAGCTACAACAGAACCTTTGCCATTAGTTCCTGCAACATGAATAATTTTAAAACTATTCGAAATATCGAACAACTTTATTAATTCTCTCATATTATTTAGACTAGGTTCTGATATAACTCCTTTTTTTTCTTCGATATATCCTATCAATTCTATAACTTTTTTAAACATTTTAACCTTCTTTATGTTATTTCATCAATCATTTTTTCTATATCTAACAATATCTTTTTATATGAATCCAACTTTTCTTTTTCTAAATCAATTTTTTCTTTAGGTGCTTTTTTGATAAAGTTAGGATTATCTAACATGTTTTCGATTCTTTTAATTTCTTCTAAAGTGCTATTTTTTTTCATTTTTAACCTTGACACTTCTTCGTCTAAATTAACTAAAGAAGCAAGAGGTATAGATACAACTATTTCATCTAAAACAGCAACAGCACTCCTCTTTTGATCTTTTAACTCTGATACAATAGAAATTTCATCATAATTGCAAAATTTTTGAAGGTATTTTAAATTATTATTTATTAAATTAGCAAAATTGGATCCCTTTAATTCCAAGTTTAAATTTATCTTCTTACTATTTGGAACATTTTTAGTAGCTCTAATATTTCTAACTGCAGTAATAATACTATAAATATAGTCTGCTTTTTCAGCATCTTTAAAATTAAAAGCATCATTAATAACAGGCCATTCACTTACAACTATACTGCTTTCTTCAAGCCTCATAAAAATGTCTTCCGTAACAAAAGGTATAAAAGGATGTAGTATTTTTAAAATACTTTTTAATACATAAACTAATATTGCACAAGTGTTATTTTTTTCAGCATCAGTTCCATCTTGAAAAACAACTTTTGTCATTTCTAAATACCATGATGCAAAGTCATTCCAAACAAATTTATAAATAACTTTTGCCACTTCACCAAACTCGTACTTTTCATAGTTTACATCAATGTTTTCAATAACTTTGTTTAATTCTGATAAGATCCATTTATCAAATATGTTCAACAAATCAACATTAATCTCTTGATTCTTATAGCCTTGAGCCTCGATGGACATCCCTATATATCTAGAAATATTCCATATTTTATTAATATAATTCCATGAAGCTTCAATCTTTTCTTCAGAAAACCTGATATCTTGTCCTGGAGTATTATTTGTAGTTAAGAAATATCTTAGGCTATCAATACCATAAGTATCGCGCACCTCAATCATATCAGCGCCATTATTAAGCGATTTACTTACTTTTCTTCCTAATTCATCTCTTATAATACCATGAATCAAAACGTCTTTAAAAGGTCTTGTTCCGATTAAATACTTCGATTGAAAGGCCATTCTAGCAACCCAAAAAAATATAATATCATATCCTGTTACTAAAACATCGGTAGGAAAGAATTTTTTAAAATCCTTTGTATTTTCTGGCCAGCCTAATGTAGAAAAAGGCCAAAGAGCTGATGAAAACCAAGTATCCAATGCATCTTCATCTTGAACCCACCCCTCACCTACAGGAGGATTAATCCCTACATAAACATCTCCGTCTTTATACCAAGCTGGTATTCTATGCCCCCACCATAATTGTCGCGATATACACCAATCTTGTATATTATCTAGCCAGTTTAAAAAAATTTTTTCGAATCTTTCAGGAACAAAATTAATTTTTTCCTGTGGATTGTTTTGCATTTTTATTAATTCATTTGCTAAAACATCCATTTTAACAAACCATTGCTTAGATAGCATAGGTTCTACCATAACACCAGTTCTTTCACTATGACCAACTGAGTGTATGATTTTTTCAGTTCGCACTAATAATTTCTGACTAACTAAGTCTTCAACCACTTTTTCACGGCATACAAATCTATCTAAGTCTTTATAGATTCCAGCAATTTCACTCATGGTACCGTCTTCGTTTATACATAGAGGTCTTGATAGATTGTGTCTATTACCAACCTCAAAATCATTAGGGTCATGAGCTGGAGTAACTTTTACCACTCCAGTTCCAAATTCAACATCAACATAGTCATCTTCTATTACAGGAATAATTCTAGTAGTAAGCGGAATATATACAGACCTTCCTACATACTTCTTATATCTTACATCTTGAGGATTAACCATTAAAGCAACATCACCAAACATTGTTTCAGGTCTAGTAGTAGCAATAGTCATACCACCGTTTCCATCAACAAATGGATAGTTTATGTGATATAAAGCACCTTCAACCTCTTTGTAATCTACCTCAATATTAGATAAAGCAGTTTTACTTTGGCAATCCCAATTAATTATTTTTTCGCCTCTATAAATTATATTTTCATTATACATTCTAACAAAAACTTCATTAACTGCTTCATTTAATTTTTGATCTAAAGTGAATCTTTCTCTAGTATAATCTAAACTTAAGCCAAGAATTGCCCATTGTTTTCTTATAAGATTTGAATACTCTTCCTTCCATTGCCAAGCAACTTCTAAAAATTTTTCTCTTCCTAAACTATACCTTGATTTACCTTCAGTTTTAAGTTTTGCTTCAATTTTCGCTTGAGTAGCAATGCTTGCATGATCCATTCCTGGTAAATACAAAGCATCATACCCTTGCATTCTTTTTCTTCTAATTATAATATCCTGTAAAGTCGTGTCTAAAGTATGACCTAAATGTAGTTTACCAGTAATATTAGGTGGAGGAATAACGATTGTAAAGGATTCTTTATTACTTTCACCAGCAGTAAAATAACCTTTTTTAACCCATTCGTCATATTTACCTTGTTCTACTTGATTGAAATCATACTTTGTTTCCATGTTTTTAAATTTCATATTTTCACTCCTCAAAAAAAAATACCCTTAAGAAAATTCCTAAGGACGAAAAATCGTGGTACCACCTTAATTCATCATATCGATGCACTCATTATCTAGTAACGGCGATTATCCGAATATTACTACTATTCTTTCGCAATATTAGCTCCAAGGCTACATTCATATAAATTCGCTAGACTTTTTCACCAAACAAGTCTTCTCTGAAAGCATTTTTATATTACTATTCCTTTTCTTAGCTTTTATTAATTTTACACGAAAAAATAGAAAAAATCAACATAATTATAAATATAATTTGAATCTTTTTATATATTCTTCAACATCTTTATCTAGTAAATCTCCATTTTTCAGCATTCTATAATCACTAGCTGAAATAGGTATTTCTTTGAAATCATCTAATATAATAAATCTATCTTTGTATTGACACAAAGTTTCATCATTAGTTATAAACTCTTTTACATCTATTTTACTTCTCGGAATAATTATGAACGTTCCTCTTTTTAATACAGTCGGGAATTTAACCCATTCCTTTATTGACAACAAGTTGTCGGCCCCAATCACAAAATAAGGGTTTTCAAAATACTCTAACGTTTTAATAGTACCTTCATACTTTTCACATTTTGCTTCAAAGTCACTTACAGATACCCTTTTTCCCAATTTTTCGCAATATATTAAGAGCATATTATAACGGTGCTCAAAATCAAGTAAATCTTTTTTTTCATACTTATTAGATACAGGAAGAAAAACTAACTCATCATTCGGAAACCTCTCCAATAAATATTCAGCAATTTTATAATGTGCTATTGTTGGAGGGTTAAATGACCCACCATATACTATTTTCATATGTGATCCTTTCTCGATATATTACTATCTTAATATATGATAATTTTATCACATATACATTGAAATACGCAACAAAAAAAAGAACCATGGGTTCTTTTTTAGCACGAAATCGGCATAAAAAACAACTACTTACTCATATTTGGTGTCAAAGGCTTCGGTAATGGTCTGAAATTACTCATATTATACCTCCTGTTTGATTTTTTCGAGAATTCTTAATTTAGCTGAATGAGCTCTATTATTTAAATTTAACTCTACTTCAGACGCTATAATTGGTTTTTTAGAAACCAACCTAAACTCTCTTTTTATATCTTTATCTAAAATTGGGACATTTTTAGGAATTACAACTTCCACTTTTTCTTTAAAAATAGTTTTACAAATTCTATCTTCTAATGAATGAAATGAAATCACAGCAATTCTACCACCTTTCTCAAGCATTGTTATTGAGTCTTTTAACGATTGTTCAAAAGCCTTTAGTTCATCGTTAACCTCAATTCTAATTGCCTGAAAAATCTTTTTTGCTGGGTGGCCTTCTTTTCTCTTTACAGCAGCTGGTATAGATTTTTTAATAACCTCAACCAACTCGAAAGTAGTTTCAATTTTTTTAATTTCACGTTGTCTAACTATATTTTTAGCAATACTACTAGAAAATTTCTCTTCCCCATACTTATAAAAAATATCACACAGTTTATCATAATCATAAGAATTAACTACATCATATGCAGTAAGATTATTTTCTTGATCCATTCTCATATCTAAATAAGAATCATAATTATAACTAAATCCTCTTTCTGGTGTATCAAACTGATATGAGGATACTCCTAAATCATATAAAACCCCATCTACTTTTTCAATACCTAATTCTAATAAACGTTTTTTTATATTTCTGAAGTTATCTTTAACAATTGTGAAATTTTCACCTATTGAACTTAGTTTTTTTCTAGCTATTTCAATACAGTCTGTATCTTGATCAAAACAACATAAATGACCTTTGTTAACTTTTTTCAAGATTTCTAAAGAATGGCCCGCACCACCCATAGTACAATCTACATATAGACCATCTTCTTTTAAATTCAAACCCGAAATTACTTCTTCAAGTAAAACTGATTTATGGGAATAATTATTCTTCATTTTTACGAAGTTCTATGGTTTCACTAATTTCTTCTAATAATTCTTGATTATTCTGAAACTCATTTAACCAACTTTCCTTATTCCAAATTTCAATTCTTGCACCAGCTCCTACAAAAACACACTCTTTTTCTAAACATGCATACTCTATAAGTATGTTTTCAATATTAACTCTCCCTTTTGCATCTATTTCTTTTATAAATGCACCCGAGAAAAACATTCTTGAAAATTGTCTATTATTTTTATGAGTTACTGCCAAGTTTGAAACTTCTGAAGAAATTTTTTCCCATTCTTTTATAGAGTAGATATACAAACATTTTTCAATTCCACGGTTCACTATTATTTTATCACCTAAAATTGAACGAAACTCTGTTGGAACAAACATTCTTCCCTTTTCATCAATATTATAATAGTATTCACCAGTAAACATTTTTCTTACCTACTTTTACCCATTTTTACCCACTTTCATTCTATCATATAACAAAAAGCATGTCAACTATTTTTTTAAAAAAAATAAAACGCCTCATATTTAGAAGCGTTTTGTTTGTTTTTTTACTTATCACCAGTCTTTTTTATTACTTTTTTTACTGTAACTGGCTTTTCTTTAATTTCAGATTTTTCTTTTTTTAACTTAGGTTCAACAGTTGGTTTAGTTACTTTTTCTTTTTTAGAAGTAGTTTTAGCGACTTCTTCGGTTTTTTCTTTTGATTTAACTTCTTTTATCTGCTTTCCATCATAATAATAGCACGATTTACAAACAGCATGAGCTAATTTCATTTCACCGCAATTTGGGCAAACCATCATTCCTGGAACTCCTAATTTAAAATGCGTTCTTCTTTTTCTTTTTCTTGTTTTAGAAATTCGCCTTTGAGGTACAATACTCATTTTTATTTTCTCCTTTCATTATATTTATTCATTATCACTGTATTTTAAAACTCTTAGTGGTTTATTTAGCAAAACAGTTTCCCAAACAAAATCTATTAAATCAACAGAATTTGATTCAATCAATATATGATCTTCATTTTCGCCATTGACAGAAAATACTTGATTAATATCAATTGACATTGGAAAATCTACAGGTTCCAAAGTCCTAGCACATTCTATAGTCATAGTTGTTTCAATTAATAACTTAAACTCAAATAAATTCATTTGAGGAATGTTACAAGATCCAGTGACTTTTGTTTTACTAATACTCAAAACATCCGATAAACTTTTGATATTTTCATTAAAATCATACAAATAATCAATATCAATAGATTTACCAACGAGTTTATTAAGTTGTTGAACTGACCATTTCATAATCCACCAATAATAACATTGTTATTTTACTATATTTTTGTCTTTAAGTCAATATTTAATTTATCTAATTACTTGATTAATAAAAAAAGTAAGAGTCTTCCCTCTTACTAATTTGCTAAATCTATTGCAGTTTTAATTCTTTTAGCTAAACCTTGTATAGCAACCTTTGTTAACGAGCAAATAGCTACGCGAACAGCTCCTTTTACTGGAACTAAATATATTCCATCATCATTAAGATTTTTAATAACTTTTTCTAAATTATTACAAGGTATTGTTATAAAGAATCCCTCTACATAAGGATAATGACTCAAACCATTTTCTTTAGCTTCCGAAACAAAAATATCAGCTCTTTCTTTCAGCATTTCCATAGCATATACTACTTGCTTCATAAAATCAGAATATTTTTTTGGTTTTTTATCTAATTCAACAATCATATTAATAGGTGCAGCTGTACAATTACTCCAATGTGTTCGACCAGTAAAAGTAATTATCGCTTGCAACTCATTTAAAAATTCTTTATCACTGCCCAAATATATTGCGGCTCCCATTCTTAAACCATATACAGAAAAAGTCTTCGAACCACTAAAAGCTATAGAAATTAAAACATTCTCCCCGGCATCTTTAAATAATGAAAATCTATTTCTAATTGTACTATTAAAACTAAAATCCATATATGCAATATCATAAATTAAAACACAAGGTGTATTCTTTTTAGAATTCATGTATTCAATAACGCTAGCCAACTCTTCTTCTTTCATAGTGTAACCAGTTGGATTATGGCATGGATCATTAATAATAGTAACTAGTTTATTTTGTTTCTCAATTATTTCTTCAGCTTTTTCAATAAATCCTTCAATATTAAAAGAATCTTTTTTAAACATACTATATTCCAAAACTTTTAAATCTTGATCCGAAGCCATGTTTGCATAAGGCCCCCAATAAATATTTGGCAACAACAACGTTTCACCTTTATCTAAGCTATTATACAACGAATTAAAAATAGCACCAGTGCCTCCTGGAGTAGCCACAAAGGCGTATTTTTTCGCCTGTAGTAAACTTTCTCTCTTATCTTTAAATACCCAGTTAAGAACAGCTTCTCTGTAAGCAGAGCCTCCGCTAGTTGATGCATAAGAGTAAAATTCCTCATCAGGTAATTTTTTTAATATTTTATCTATTACTTTATATTTATAAAGTTTTCCCTTTTCATCATAAAAAGCACCTACAGTTGCATCAATAACATTAGGGTTAATAAGTTTTGCTGCTTTTGCTTGTTCTGAAATTTGAAATACATCATTTTTAAGCATTTTACCTTCTGAATGTTTTGCAATAATCTTCATAATTCACCTCGCATTTTTATTGTTTATATTATATACTGTTTCTATAATAAATACAAGTGTTTTTATAATAAAAACAAATAAAAACGTTTTAGTATTTTTTTAATTGATTATATTTTAAAATAGCGACTACAGATTTCATATCTTTAATAATTCCTGAATCAATCATTTCTAAAACACG
>JAQUUM010000027.1 GCA_028693885.1 Bacilli bacterium | reverse complement strand
TTAAGCCTGAGCAAAGTAGTTTTGTAGCTAGGTGGAGTTTTCTGTAATTAATATGAGAAGTTAATGCTAAAATAAATTTTGCCTTAAATTCAACATTTAAGATATTTAAAATTTGTTCTTTATAAAAAAACATTGAAAGAACAAGATTGTGTTTTCTTAATAGTTTATATTTTAAGTGCTTAATTTTTTCAGTAAAGAAAAATTCTTTGTAGTAAGTGCTATCAGTTGGGAACCCTAATGAATATAAATTATAGAGTTGTTGGTTTAATGGCTTAACAGCAAGGTATTTTTTAGCTAAGAATTCAGGATTGTAAGATAACTTAGATTTTCTAAGAGTTTCTTTCCCCATATCTTCTTGTCTGTTTACATAAAGCACTTCGGAAAAGTGTTTTTTTATAAATAAATTTTCTAGCATTGTGTAAATACCGGTACACTCAATATTTGCTTTTTCAAAGAGAATTATTCCTGTATTGTTTGATATAAAACCAATTGCAAATCCACATAAATAATTGTCTACAAATATGCAATCACAAAAGCAATCTAAAAAAAATAAATTATCTAAAATGTTAAATATTGCTTGTTTCTCATTAGTTTTTTCGTTTTTTGAATTCCAAAAATCGATTAATTTTTCAACATCTTCTCTAAATTTTTTTTCATAGGAAAGAAACTCATAACTATGCGTTTTAAGAAATTGTGAAATGTGGTTTCTTTTAGAATGATACTTTTTCCCTTTTAATTCTATTAAATCTTTTGATAAATGAATGTATTCGAAATAGTTTCTTTGTGAAAAAAGTTTATAATTTTGAAAGTAGTTTTTGAATTTCTCGGGAATTGCGTAAAACAATATGGGGATAGATTTTTCATAGCAATAGTTTTCAATAAAGGATAGAGCTTCAGAAAACGATTTTTCGTCTTTGGCGATGGGAGGAAAGAAGAAATCACAAAATATTTTTCCTTTTAAGACTGCATAATTATGATTAATATACAATTTAAGGTTGTCTGTTTCTTTCCATGCAAAAATATTTTGAAACTGTAATTCACTTTCGATATAGTCTTTGTTGAATTCAAAATTAAGAAAAGAACTTATTGTTTTGTAGTTATCTATTGATATATCTTTAAACATAAAATCACCTAAAATCAATTTTAACACATATTTATTAAAAATGTAATAAAAACTATTTATTAAATGAAGATTAACCAATCACTAAACATATTTACAAATATTGATATTTTTGTTATAATAACATTGAAAGAATAAAGGTGAGGGAACTAATATGCCTGCTATAGATGTTAATCAAATTGCTTTATATATGAATATTGCATTTGCTGCTTTGGTAGGGCTTTTTGCGTTCATTGGATTTATAAGAGGAACTTTTAAATCCATATTTTTCTTTGCCTTTACTTTAGTTATTCTTATAGGTGGCTGGTTAATGATGCCTACTTTGACTAATCTAGTATTAGGGTATGATTTTAGTTTTTTAAACTTGAATTTTAATGGTGTTACTATTACTAAATTCGATGAGTCAATTAATCAAATTATTAATTCATTTTTTCCAACTTTTGGAACTTTGATGGAACAAAGTCCTGATTTTGCTTCTTTATTTAATGGTTTAATTGGGATGATAGTAAGAATAGTAATATTTGTATCTATAGTATTTTTAGCCTTTTCGTCTGTAGGTGGTGTAGTTGCTTTTATTTTATGGCTACTTGTAAGACCAAGAAAAAAGAATGGCAGAAGAAGAAAAAAATCAATTTTTTCAAGGCTTGGTGGAATGGCAGTTGGAGGATTAAAAGGAGCGCTTTTATTTTTCGTGATAAGTTTTCCTTTAGCGGGAATTGCTTCAATTGGTTCAACTATATCTGGTGCTATATCAAGTATTCAATCATCTCCTACTAGTCAATTTCATGCTGTTGTTATTGATGATTCTATGGTAATTGTAGATAGTGTAAATTCTGAAATACTTTTTAGTGATCCTTTAGAATCTTTTTCTCAAATCAATGATATGCTTGAATTGACTCAAGTTTATAGGAATTCAGTTGCTGGTCAAATGAATGGGCTTTTTTCAGCGAATGGAGTTAAATTAGATGAATATTTATTTAATGAGGTTTTTAAAATCGCTGTAGATGAAGAAGGAATTCAATTAACTAAAGAAATTGCTACAGTTGCAAATGCATATAAAAGATTAAATGAAGTTGGTTTTTTTGAAAATGGAGCTACTTTATCAAAAGTTTTAGCTCTTGAAAATGATGTTGTTAAAGGTGTTATTGATGATTTAACATCTTTAAAACTTATAAACGTTTTAATTCCTATAGGAGTTGATCTAGTATTATATGGAGATGATATTTCTCAAATTTCAAGTTTAAAACAAGAGTTCAACATAACATCAGATGTTACTTCAGCACTTTCTGAAATTGATGTAGTTTATGATATTAGAAAAATTGGATATGCTTTGGCTGATGGTTTAAGTTTAATGCAGACAGATACTGAAGGTAATATAAACATTGACTATTTTAATTTAGATCCTGAAATAGTTAAAAATATTTTCAATAGTGTTGGTGGAATTGATACTATTGGAGTAGGAATTCCTTTAGTTGTAAACTATTTGCTAGAACAAGAACAATATTCTGCAATGATAGGGCAATTCGGAATTGATGAAGTTGACTTTGATACAGTAAATTGGCAAAACGAAATTAGAAATATTGGTTTAATCCATGAAGCTATCCAAAGATTGCATTTCTATGGTGAATTAGACACAAATACGATATTTGGATTTTCGAGTCCTATGACCAATGGTAGCACTGTAAATGTTAATATTGACTATTCAAAAGTAGTAGAAGAAGATATAAAAAATTTAGCACAATCATTAGTTAATTCTACTTTGCTTACAAAAGCTATGACTTCAGTTGTTGTTAGTAGTTACCAAGAAGTGCTACCTAGTGAGTATAGTTCATTTTTCTATATTGAGTCTATGGAGCAAATTGATTGGTCTGATAACGAAACAGCGGTTAGAGAATTCACATCATTATTATATTTTTTCTACGAGTCGGCAAGAGCTGCAGATGTACTAAGTTTACCAAAAGAAAATTTCAATTTTGATAATATTTATGGACCGCTTTTAGAAAATGCTGATCTTGATAAACTTAGTTATTATCTTTCTCAATCGCAATTATTAACAGGAGATTTAGTCCCAGTATATAATGAGGAAAGTCAAATTGTTAATATGACTTCTAATATTAATAGTTTATTTAAAACTATGTTACAACAATTATTCCCAGATTTGCCTTCATCATACGCTGAAGGTAAGGTTTATGATTGGAGCGAAGAAAATATAAGGTCTTCCTTATATGCAAGTAGAATTATAGTTCAAATGGGATTGATTGAATCTGACTTTTTGTTAACAGATGTCACTAATGATCAAATCGAAGAACTTGCTTTTTATATGATTAGGTCTGATGTTTTTAAATCTATATTAAATAAATTAATTCAGTTTGTTTCTGTTGATATTTCTATGTCTACACCTTTAGCATTAATGGAAGAAGATGAGTGGGATCAAGATGAAATTGAATATTTCTTTAAAGCTGTAAAATTATTACAAAGTAAATTTGAAACTTATCCTAATCTAGAAAGTGCATTCATGTCTTTAAATACAACGGAACTTACTGAGTGTATTAAATCAACTGTTTTCAGAAATACACTAGTGGACTTTGTAAAAAATGCTGCTGGTACAAGTGGTGCGTTATATGATATAATCATTGTTTCAAATGTTTCTGACAGTGATTGGGAGTATATTGATGAGGATAACACTGGCGAATTAACAAAATTTTTTGAAGGGTTAAGAATTTTGATGGGCGGTGTGTCTACGTTCGAACAAATGCAAGACCATTTAGATACAATAAATATAGTAAGTAATCTTAATGATGATGATTTAGATGTGATATTTGAATCTATTATTTTAAGAGATTCAATAGTTCATCAAGTTAATAAACAAGCTACTGGAGTTCAAGCTATTATTGTCATTCCTGATGGAATAGATTTAACTGACACTGCAAGAGGTAGTGAATTAAGAAAATTACTTTTGTCAGTAAATTTAATCACAGGTGGCGCTGCTTTGCCTACGCCTTCTGAAATTATAGATAATGTTTTATCTTTGACCGATCCTGAGCTTGATCAATTGGTTGCATCAGGGGTAATTTCTGCTACGATTATTAACAAACTCTATAACTATAGGTATACTTTGGCTACCCCTGACAATGTATTGTATATTCCGTTTGAGGAAAATGATAGTCTTTGGGATACTGAATTAAAAAAATTGTTAAAAGCTATAATTCTAGTATCTGAAGGAACAATTAGTGGAATTGATGGAAATGGTGATGCTGTAGCAGATCGAGTACTTAGTTATGATGATGTTGAAATTGATATATTAGAAGATTCTGAAGTAATGTTTTTATCTATTGTAAATAGGATAATAATTGCAGGTGAATCAAATTCATACTTGAATATTAGATATGATATAAATGACCCTATTTGGAGACCTGATGGAGGTCGTGAATTAAGATTTTTGATTAAAGCTATCAATAAAATGTTAGATGATACGGTTAATAGAACTATTTCAGAAATTTCTATTTCAGGGGTTCAAAACTTACAAGAAAATAAAGAGACTTTATTAATGTCTAGAATAATTTCTGAATCAATTGTTGAAGAGTTAGTCAATCAATCATTATTAAATCCTCTTTTAAGAATTCCTGATGATTTGTATAATGCTGGTGATTATTTAGATGTTGAAGATTGGTATAATTTATATGATACTGAATATTTGATTTCTTATGAAGGCGAAGCAAGTAAGGCTATTGGTGGCTTCGATGAATTGATTGGTGATGGAAATATCGTTGATGCAATTAATTTATTTTTAGGCAATCAAATGACTGTAATTTTGGGAAAAGATTTTGAAATATTGGTAGATTCAAGGATTGTTGAAAATTCGGTAGTTTATCAGGTTGAAAGTGTTATTGGCGTAGGTGGATCTATGGAGAATTATGTTGTTTCACCTGCTCATGAAGATTGGTATCGAGAATATGTTTTAGAAGTTTTAGAAGAAGGGGAATTATTGCCTTTCCTACAAGCTCTTAAAATGTTACAAGATGCTGGGGTGTCATATCAAGATATAACATTTGATTCATTGAAAGATTCCGATATTGATGGCGTTGAAGCAGCTTTGCTTCATTCTGATGTTTTGGAAAACTCTTTAAATAAAATGATAAGTAGAGTACTGACTGATACTGGTGATAGCAGATATGATAATGCTATAGATAGAATAAATGATCCTCTTGATCCTGTGGCTTGGGGTGAGATGCCTGTTTATACAGTGGTTAATCTTTATCCTGATGTAGTGTTAAATGAATATACTGAGTTGTATTTGTTATTGAAAGCAATGACTGATGCATCAGATTTAGATTCTTTAGTTGGATTTGAAGATATAGATACCTTAATTGAAAGAGATGATTTAGCTAATTTGCTACACAACTTAAACAAATCATCAGTATTAAGACCTATATTACAAACTTCTATTAAAGAGAAATTTGATGAGAATTTAGTTCCTGGTGAAAATTCATGGATGGTCACTGACGAAGTTGAAGATGCTACTGATGAAGATTGGAAATCAGAAATAGATTTAATTACTAATTTGTTATATACTACTAACACAAATGGAATTAGTATTTCAAATCCAATCGATCCTTTAGATGATGCCATTTCTCTTACAGTTTTAGAGGGTATTTTATATAATATTAATGATTCATTCTTATTAGATATTAACCAAATAAGACATGCTATGCTTTCTGGATTGAATGGATTCTTTGGACCTAATTTTAGTATTGATGATATTGGCGATGAAGATAATGTTATATTAGTTCAAGGTATTGTTGATCCTCATGATGCTTGGGAAGCGGAAATTGCTGATTTGATTTTAATAATTGGTGAATTGAGAACTTTCGGTACTACGTCACATGATTTGTCGGCTGTTGACTGGTCGAGTGAAACTCAAACAAATCAATTAGGAGATATATTCAATGCAATGGCTGCAACTGGTACATTAAAACCATCAATGCAAATTGTAATTGATTCTACTATTGATAATGTTGAAGCATTGTTAGGAATACCATCAATAGATCCTTATGTTCCTGATCCAACTATATTTATTGTTGATGATACTACGAATTATAGAGATATTACGGATGTTATTCGAGACGCTTATATTGCAATTACTACGCCGTAATTTTATAAAATTAGAACCCCTTATCGAAACTGATGAGGGGTTCTTTTAATTTAGAGTAAAAAGGTAAATATTAGCAAATATATTATAGGAGGTATTAAAATGAGAAAAATAATAATTTTATGTTTAGTTCTGTTAAATATTTCTATATATAGTGTAAATGCAAGTGTTAATTATCCAGATTTTAAAGAAATTGAATTTGAAAACGATGGCGCAAAATTAATAGAAGATTATGCGATTACGGATATTGAAAAAGCATATGAAAATTTAGGAAAAAAATTTATTGGATGGAGTATTTATTATTTAAATATTAACGAAGAATTTCACTATGTAGGAAAAATTAGTTTTGCAAGAGAAAACGAATTATACGTGCCGCTTGTGTTTGATCATGATGTAGAAGAAAAAGTTGAATATGAAAGAAGTGTAAAATATACAGGCAAACTCAATCTAAAAGCTGATGCATCAAATAAAACATTAAAAGGAGCATTAGGTGGAGAAATTGAAAAAACAATTGGAACTAATGAATTGTATTCAAGAACCGAGAAAATTGAAATGAGTATAGTAGTACCCGCGCGTAAAAAGTTATGTGTAAGAGTTGTTGGAGAAGCTAGAATTTCTAATGGTGTAAGTAGATACAAATTTTTCGGAATAGTGTTTAAAAAAGGTACTTGGGAAATAATGGATATTATTTCAGAATATTATTTGTATTATGAGGAAGATATATGAAAAAATATTTATATATATTATTTCCCACATTGTTTTTAACTGCATTTACTATATTGGTAGCATGTAGCAATGTAGATAATTTAGTATTATCAATAATGCCTAAATCTTATTATATCGTAGAAGAACAATATCAAAATCAAAGCTTTGATGTTGAAATTTTTTCTAATTTAGATAAATCGTTTTTTTCGGATATTGTTCAAATAGAAGAAGTATATATAAAAGATCAAGCTGAATCTAATTTAATTGAACTTGAATTAAAAAGTATAAACAAAGAAAGTTCAAAAATAGAAATAAACGGGAAAAAACATTATATTTTTATATTTAATTTTTGTGTAAATACAAATATAAACTCAACAGAACCTTTCGAAATTAAAGAATCGTTTCTTAGTTTAGAGTATTTAAATGGAAAAATTTTAGACTTGAAAATAGGTAATTTTACATATACTAGAGTAACTCATATTGGAAGCTCGAATGATGACATTTCAGTCAGCCATATTTTAGGAGTTAAAAACACAATAAACCAAATTGATACATTAGCTGGAATCGAATTTGAGCTTGAAAATAGATCTTCATCAACTATAAGATTAAATAGCGTTAATTCTTTAGATAGAAATATAAGTTTTTCATTAAGAAATACAATAAGTCCTAGTGTTGTAGAGTCTCCTAAACAAGATGTAAGTGATATTTTAAGTAAAGATTATGATTTTTTCTCTGATGAGCAGTTTTTAAACTTGGATTATTACATAGCATCGGGTGAGACTCTAAGTTTTTTTATTCCTATTAAATATGATGAATTATATAAAACTAATAAATTAGCTTTTATAATTAACTTCGAAAAGCAGGGACTTCCAGGAAAAATTATTTTTGACAACTTTTTATTTTTTAGAGATTTTAGCATTTCTTTATCTGAAAAATCAATGATTGAAAGTTATTTATATGATTTTAATTAAATTAGAAAATGTTTCGAAAATGTATAAAAAAAGATTGATAATTGACAAAGTTAATTTTGAGATAGAATCTAAAAATTCATATATTATAATTGGTGAAAATGGAACAGGGAAAACTACAATTATTAAAATTATAATGGGGCTAGTTAATGTGTCTAATGGTATAGTAAAAAAAGAAATCAGTAATATTGGATATTTACCTGATAAGTGCTTTTTTCCTAACCATATTACAGTAAGTGTTTTTTTGAATTTATTTCATGAAAATAATAAACTAATCGATAATCATTTAAAGGAATGGGGACTTTATGAACATAAAGATAAAAAAATTAGTAATTTATCTAAAGGTATGTTTCAAAAATTAATGATAATTAATATGCTTTTAAAAGAAGAAGATCTTTATATACTAGATGAACCATTAAACGGATTAGATGCTCTCTCTCAAAAAAAATTTTTTTCAAAGATAATGCTTCTAAAGGAAAAAGAAAAAACCGTTGTGGTAGCTACTCATTTCCCCCAATTATATAAAAAGTATTTTAATAGAGTATTAAAGATTGAAAATGGCAAAATTAATATATATTCTTAGAATTCACTATGTTATGTTAATTAGTAATTTGTTAATTTTCGTATTAGCAATAGGTGTTGCAAGTTGTTTTTTAATAAATTTGCTTTCATATGAAAACAATGTATATTTTACTAATTACGAAATTATTAAAAATTATCTCGATAGCTCTCACTTATTTATACAAATGATAAGTATAATTGTTAGCATGATGATTTTTAGTAATTCATTTTCAGAAAAAAATGATAATTATTCTATTTTTTTATTTAGAAAGGGCTATAGTAAAAGCTACTATTTACTTTCAAAAATAATAGTAATATTAACAATAATCTTTATTTACTTACTAGTTTCTTTTGAGTTATTCATTTTAGTTGGTAAGGCAAAAAATTTATATTTTAATTTTGAATTTATATATTTAAATATATATTTTAAAATTTTTATTATTTCAATATTTTTTGGATTTCTATGTTTGTTTTTTCAGCAACTAATAAAAAGTATATACGCTTTAATAATAAGTTTTTCACTGTATATTTGCAGTCTGATAATACTAAATCTAGAATATAATATAAAAAAAGTAATTGGTTTATTTATTATATTAATAGATAATTATATTTTTATAAATGGTTTGTTTCATAGTATTTTTGTTTTGGTATGTTTATTAAGTTTAAACTTATATATATATAATAAAAAAGATTTATAAACCGTTTTACTTGCTTTTTAGTTCATTGTGTATTAAAATAACAATGTATTAAGGAGTGCAAAATGTTAAAAAAATTCAACAATTTATTCTTAATTTTGCTTTGTTCGTTTGTTTTTATCGGACTATATGGATGTAACTTGTTAGGAGATGATAATGAATTGTCTTCGATATCTATAGAAGCAGATAATATCATTGAGGTGGGTGGTTTGCTAGTTTTGAGTATTAATACTACTCCAAGTGATAAATCTAAGTTAGTTACATGGAGTAGTAGTGATGAAAACATTGCTAGTGTGGATGCTGCTGGAGTACTGCATGCTCATAGTGTAGGTGAAGTTACCATAACGGCTATTTCAAAAGCTGATTCTACTATCTCTGATCAATTGGTAGTTTCTGTTGTGGGAGCTGTGCCGACTTCAATAACTATAAGTGGTAGTAATTCTTTGAATATTGGTGCTACTATTGATTTAGATGCTATTGTGAGCCCATTAAATTCTTCTCAGATTGTTAGTTGGTCTACTAATAATTCAGCGGTTGCTACAGTTGACAATGAGGGGAATGTGACTGGTGTATCTAGCGGGACTGTTGTAATTACTGCTACGTCTGCTCAAAACAATACTATTTCAAAAGGATTTACTATTGAAGTGTCTGAAACTACATCCCTAAGTATTTCTATTAGTGGAGCTTCAACGGTAATCGTAGGTGCTTCAATAAGCCTTAATGCAGTTGTTAATCCTGCATCCTCTTCGGAGTCATTTTCTTGGTCTTCTTCAAATCTTGAGATTGCAACTGTAGATAATTTGGGCAATGTCACTGGTATTAGTATAGGAACTGTTAATATAATTTGTTCATTAGTTTCGGATAGTGATATAAAAAGTGTATTTGAAGTTTCCGTAACTGAAGATATAGCTACAGAATTAACTATTTCTGGAAGAAGTTACGTTGAAATTGGTAGAAACACTAAATTGTCTATTGACTTTAATGGAACTGGGGGCGGAACTGTTAAGTGGGAAAGCCTTAATGATTCAATAATAGAAGTATATGATGGTACAGTAATTGGAATTGCTACTGGAAATACTCAAATTAAAGCCTCTTTATTAGAAAATCCAAATATTTCAAATACTTTTCAAATCGAGGTAATCGATTATCAAATTCAAACAACTCCGATTGATAATCAAGATTTACTTTTTGTTAACGATATAATTAACGGAATGACATTAGAAGAAAAAATTGGGCAATTATTTATTGTAGGAGTAGGAGATGAGAGTGGGGTTTTAAGTTCTGATTTTGTTGATATAGTAGAACAGTACAACTTTGGTAACTTTATTTATATGGCTAGTAATGTATATTCAACTTCACAAGTAGTTAATTTGAGTATTAATTTACAACAATTGTTGAATTCGCAAGTAGGAATACCAGCATTTATTTCTATCGATCAAGAAGGTGGAATGGTTCAAAGAATGACAGTTGGAGCAACTCATTTTCTTGGTAATATGGCATTAGCTGCAACTAACAATCCTGAAAATGCTTATTTGCTTGGTGCTGCTATGGGATTAGAATTGAAGAATTATGGTATTAATGTAGATTTTGCTCCTGTTTTAGATGTTAATAACAATCCGGATAATCCTATTATCAATGTAAGAAGCTATTCTGATAATGCTGCAAAAGTTTCAGTTTTTGGACAAAAAATGTTTGAAGGGCTAACTAGCAGTAACGTAATGCCTTGTGCAAAGCATTTTCCTGGACATGGAGATACCTCGATTGATTCTCATACAGCTTTACCAATTATATACCATGATTTAGAGCGACTTAATCGAATTGAATTATTACCATTCAAAAATGCTATTTCGAATGGAATAGATGCAATAATGACTACACATATAATATGTTCAGAGATTGATAGCCAAAATCCTGCAACCTTGTCTAATGCTGTTTTAACAGGAATCTTGAGAAATCAACTCGGATTTGATGGCTTGATTGTTACAGATGGGCTAGAGATGGGGGCAATTACGAA
>JAQUUM010000207.1 GCA_028693885.1 Bacilli bacterium | reverse complement strand
CTGATAATATATATGAATAGCCTGTTAATGAATAAAATTTAATCCCATTTTTAGATATTTTTTTATATATATCATTATTTTTTAAATTACTTAAATTTACAATAAACCCTAAACCTAAAATATCTCCGTTTAGCTCATCTCTGACTGCTTTTATAGCTTTGTCTACAGATTCTCCTGAAAAGAAGGCATCATCAATAATTACAGTTTTCAAATCCTTACCAGGATTACATTCAATTAATTTGCCCGTTCCATAACCTTTTGCTTTTCCTCTAGCATAAGCAAAAGGTAAACCCATATCTAAGGCAACTCTTGATCCCCAGGAAATACCAGCTGTTTCTAAACCAACTATTAATTCAGCATCAGGATATTTATTTTTTATCATCATTGATAAATTATCTCCAATAATTTTCGTTGATAAAAAGTCTCTATTGATATATCTACAATTGCAATAACAAGGAATTAATTTCCCATCTGGTAATTTTATCCAATCTTCTTTTAATCTATTAAAATTAACTATATAAGATTCTGTTTTTAAGATTAAACTGGCTGTCTGTTGAGCAATTTCATCGTCAAAAATAATTTTCTCATTTAATTTACTACTACTTGAACAATGTTTTAAAATTTCTTTATCCATAAATATATTATTTAAAAATGAAATTATTTACTATATCTATAGCAGCCTTCAAATCATCATTAACTACAGTTAAATATTTATTTTTAGGCAATTCGCGTGTAAATTTTTCCCATTTTATGTCGCACAAACTTTGATGTTTGGCAATCTCATTACAAGAATCTATATTGCCTCTATCTCTTACCCCATTACTTTTATCTTTAATTCTTCTCTTTAATATTTCTTCTGGGGTGCAAATAACCTGAATAAATTTATCTCCGACTTCTCTATACCATTCTGGAACCTCTCTCTTGTCTAAATATATTGTCTTATCCTTATCTACAGTTAAAGCAAAAACTAAATGTGACAAGAGAAAATATTTTATTTCTGATTTTTTAAAATTTTCAAGTGTTCTCTTGTAAACAGTTCTTGTTGTTTCCAATATTCTATCCTGTGAAGTATTTTCTAAATTTTTATAAGCACTAATATCAACATGAGCTTGTGAATCATAGCTATCAATATAACCTAGATGATACATTAACAACTTAGATTCACTTGTAATTTGTATGCTATTATCTTTTTTCTTAAGTTCTTTAGCTATAGCATCCTTCCCTGAAGCATTAATTCCAAACATTACTTCTAATGGCATAATTTTATTATTAATAAATATATTTGTTGCTTCTAATAAAATATGTTAGCATAGAAAAAATGAAAAGAAAAACAATTTTTAAAATTACCGTTTTTGTTGTTCTTTTATTTTCCTTCACTTTATCATTGATCTGGTTTTTATACTCTAAAAAAGAAAGTTTTGAATCTAACAATCAAAATATATCACTAAGATTAAAATGGATTAATCAAGCCCAATTTTCTGGGTTTTTTATAGCGGATAGCAAAGGATTTTATGAAGAAAAAGGTTTAAATGTAAAAATTGAAGCAGGCGGTCCAAACATATCTCCTATTCAAATGGTTGTTTCTGGTGCCAATGATTTTGGAATAGTAGGCGCTGATCAAATAATTTTAGCAAGAGAGAAAGGAATTCCAATTGTTGCGATAGGTGTTATATATAAAGAAACTCCAGAAGCTCTTATTTCTTTGAAAGAAAAAAATATTATTGTACCAAAAGATTTAATCGGAAAAAAAATAGCAGTAATTTATGGAAACGATGAAGTTTTATACAACAGTTTTTTATCTAAACAAGAAATAGATAGATCAATACTGGAAGAGGTACCTCAAATACCAGACGTGTCCCAACTATTAACAAATCAAGTTGACGTAAAAATGGCATACGAAATGAATGATCCAGTGCTATTACAAATAAAAGGAAAAGAAACTAATATAATTAGATTCAGAGACTACGGAGTTGATTTTTATGCTGATACTCTGTTTACAACTGAAGATATGATCAAAAATCATCCTGATATTGTTAAAAAATTCGTAAAAGCAAGTTTTAAGGGGTGGGACTATTCTATCAATAATCCCAACGAAGCTATTGATGAAGTTATGAATGTTAATCCAAATTTAAATAAAGAAGCCCAATTAGGCTATTTACTTTCAAGTATTCCAATTATTACTAAAAGTGAAAAGCTAGGTTTTTCAGATAAAGACATCTGGGAAAATATGCAAAAAGAATTAATTAGTCAAAAAATGATGATCAATCCAATTGATATAGATAAAGCTTTCACTAACGATTTTTTAGAATAAAAAATGATAGAAATTAAAAACTTATCAAAATCATACGATAATTTTTTAGTATTAGATAATATTAACTTAGAAATTAAGGAGGGAGAATTTATTTCAATTTTAGGATCTTTTGGATGCGGAAAAACGACTTTAATGAAAATAATAGGAGGATTAATTAATAACTACAAAGGAACCGTTAAAATAAATGGTTTAAATCCAGTCGAAATT
>JAQUUM010000206.1 GCA_028693885.1 Bacilli bacterium | reverse complement strand
AAGATTTTGAATTTAGGCTCAAAGTAAATAATATGAAATAAAGTACTATATTTGTTATTAATTGATAGTTTTTGTAAAAAGCAATATTTAAGAGTGACTTATTATAAATTACAATAATTGACGTTTATTACTATATTCTAAACAAACTGAAACAAAATGCCGTATACGGAGAAATATTTAGTTTTTCTTTCCTGAAAAGGTTGATATAGATGATATAAAACTTGGATTACTGAAGAAGGTATTTTAATAATAGGTATTATTGAATTTCTATTAAATTCAAATAGTCTGGATATATAGAAATATAGAGGTGTAACTTTTAAAAGAATTGAACATTGTTAAAAATATAAATAAAGGAGTAAGGAAATTGAAGAAAAAGAGAATAGTATCTACTATATTTTTGATAATCTTACTATCCTTTTCGTTGTTATTGGCAATTACACATATAAATTACGTCATCACATATGAAGATTATTATTCATATATGACAAAAGCAAATGCAGTGATTGTATCAATAATTTGCTCATTTATAGCAGTGGCTAGTTTTTCAATGATTATATATTCCGTAATAAGTATAATTAAAAAAAGCAAATCAAAGGGCAATGATAAAATCGTCCAAAATAGGTCAACCAACACAAGTTAGAATTGAACTGACTCCCAAAAGTTGGAGATAAGGTATAATAATCATACCTAATCTTAAACAAAGGAGTCTTTTTTTATGAGATTAACATTAGAAGAAAAACTAAAGATGTGTGAGGAACATGTTTTAAACAAAAAATCTCTATCGCATATTTCAGAAGATAACGGAAATTATGATATAGGAAATTTAAAGTATTTAATAAATCTTTATAAGAAATTTGAGAAAGATGTTTTTTAAATCGGGAAGATAAAATATATTATAGAGATACAAAACTATTAGCGATTTCAAGAGTATTAAAAAATGGAGAATCAATAAGAAGTGTTTCTTTAGATTTAGGTTTATTAGATCCAACTATACTAGGCGGATGGTTAAAGATTTATAGAGCTAAAGGAGAAGCAGGAATAGAAGATACTTACCCTAGAAAGAATTATGTTTTAAAAGATGAAAGAGCAAAAATAATAGTTGATAAAAAACTTATTGAAGAAAACCAAAGATTAAGAGCGGAGATAGAGTATTTAAAAAAATCTCAATCCTTAACCCAAAAACTAGAAGGTGTAACAAATAAAGAAAAAGCTTTAATTGTTACTGAGTTAAGGAAAGAGTTTAAATTAGAAATCCTTCTAGAAATAACAGGAATATCAAGTTCAGTATATTATTATCATTTATCAGAGTCTAAAAAAGATAAACCAGATAAATATGAAGAGATTAAAAAAGTGATAGATTATCTTTATAAAGACAA
The DNA here is from genome assembly GCA_028693885.1 of Bacilli bacterium. Classification (GTDB taxonomy): domain Bacteria; phylum Bacillota_I; class Bacilli_A; order ML615J-28; family CAG-698; genus JAQUUM01. The sequence goes on along the minus strand of JAQUUM010000206.1, from coordinate 1,145 downwards.
ACATAAGAAAAGAATGGGCTACCAAAGAATTCATATAGAACTTATAAAGTTAGGCTATCATATTGGCAAAAACAAAGTAAACGATATAATGAGGGAAAAGGGATATCTTAAGATTAAAAAAAGAAACTGGCGCAAATATAATTCATATGAAGGTGATATGGGAGGAGTAAAAGTTAATGAAATGAGTCAAAATTTCAAAACATCTTTTCCATATGAAAAAGCAGGTACAGATATAAGTGTGTTTCCTTTGGATGAAGAGTCAGTTTATCTATCGCCAATTATTGATTTTGATTCACGTGAAGTACTAGCTTATAAGGCAGGAAAAGACGTGAAAATGGATAAAATAATGTTAATGTTAGATGACCTTGAAAAGATACATGGAAATAAAATAAAAGGGATGATGATCCAATCTGATCAAGGAGTGCAATATCAAAACTCTAGGTATAGATAACGTTTAGAAAAGTTAGGAATTATTCAATCAATGAGTAGAAAATGGAACTGTTTAGACAATAGTCCTACTGAAACTTTTTTTGGAAGAATGAAAGAAGAAATGTGGTATGGCCATGAATACAAATATAAAAATGCTGATGATTTACTAGCAGCAATTGATGAGTATATAAATTACTATAATACAACAAGAATAGTGTCTAAATTAAAAATGAGTCCTGTTGATTATAGACATAAAATAATAAATGAATTATAATAGGTGTGGATTAATTGATTTTATCTCCAACTTAATAGAGTCGATTCAATCTTATATTGGTTGTAAAACTATCAAAAATACACGGAAATTAGCCCTTTATGGTTTTTTTTTGTTAATCAGGAAATTCTATTTGCGATTCACTCATATCATTTCCCAGCCAAAATAACCCTTCTAAATAGGATTAACCTTAGATTGCGTTGTCATTTAGTAAATATTTTTGAATTTATTATAATCTTCTATTACACTTAAACAACAATTATTTACCAAGAAATAGAGGCCCAACTTATGCAAACTAATATCAAGTGCTACGGTAACGGTTTGTCGACCTAACTTTTCACCTTCATATTTTTAATCACCCTCATTTGAATCTTAAACTCATGTAACCTGGTGCTTTTTATAATCAATATTTGCAAAAACAATTATTTTATTATGTAGTTAAGGT
>JAQUUM010000205.1 GCA_028693885.1 Bacilli bacterium | reverse complement strand
AAAAAAATATGTTTATAATACTAACATTTTTAAAAGTTTTATAGTATAATGAAATAAGAGTTATTATAGAAAAAGGAATGATATAGTTATGTTTTGGGAAAAAGTTGTTGAGGTTTTTACTGCTACACCATTATGGGAATTAGCGCTTATATTTTTTTCGAGAATTATTGAAGTATCAATGGGGACCCTAAGAATAATCCTTATAAATAAAGGGTATAGAAAACAAGGAGTTATTTTAGCTTTCATAGAAGTAATGATGTGGGTATTTATTGCTTCTCGTGTAATTACTGGAATAAATGAAGAACCATTAAAAGCAGTAATTTATAGTTTAGGGTTTGCTACTGGAGTTTATGTAGGTTCAAAACTAGAAAGCAGATTAGCTTTTGGAAAAGTTTTACTTCAATCGATTTCTTCAATCGATAAAGGTAGAGAAATTGCTAAAATTCTAAGAGAAGAAAATATTGCTGTTACTGAAATTTTAGGTAAGGGTAAAGATACCGAAAGATTGGTCTTAATGATTTATATTAACAGAAAAGGAAAAGATGCCATTATTGATAAAATTAGAGAAATAGATGACCATGCAATGGTTGTTGCACATGATGTGTCTACTCTAAGAGGTGGATATATTGGTGAATGGCGTCGATTCATTAAGTAGAAGTATAAATCAAAAGATAAATAAAAAAAGGAGGACTTTGAAATGGATAAGTATGTATGTGATGTTTGTCAGTATGTTTATGACCCAGAAGAAGGAGACGAAACACAAGGAATAGCTCCGGGTACAGCTTTTGAAGATTTACCAGCTGATTGGGTTTGTCCAGTTTGTGGTGTTGATAAAGATAATTTTAGTAAAATGTAAGTAGAGGTGATTTGATGGGAGCCCAAAAAATCAAAGAAGGAATTTATTGGGTTGGTGTTATTGATTGGAATTTAAGAAGTTTTCATGGATATTCAACAGAAAGTGGAACTACCTATAATGCTTATTTGATTGTTGATGAAAAAATAACTTTAATTGATAATGTCAAAGAAGAATTTACAAATGAAATGCTTAAAAAGATATCTTCTATAGTTGATATTAGTAAGATTGATATTATTATTTCAAACCATAGCGAAGCTGACCATAGTGGTAGTTTAAAAAAAATAATGGAAATTGCTAAAAATGCTACTGTTTATGCATCAGTTAGTGGTGTTAAAATACTTCAAGCGATGTATGGTAGTTTAGATGTAATTCCTGTAAAAACTAACGATGAAATTTCTATTGGTAAAAGAACGTTAAAATTCTTCCAAGCACCAATGGTTCATTGGCCTGATAATATGGTAACTTATGTAAAAGAAGATAAAATTTTATTTAGTAATGATATTTTTGGCCAACACTATGCAACAAGTAAAATTCTAGATGTTGATAATGAGTTAGATGTAATTTTATACGAAGCAAAAAAGTACTATGCTAATATTGTGTTACCATATACTTTACAAGCATCAAAAATTGCTGAAGTTATTTTAACTTTAGATTTTGATATGATTGCAACATCTCATGGAGTTGTTTGGACAAAAAATATTAAAGATGTAGTTGAGCTATATAAGAGAATCATTGCTAATGAAAAAAAGGAAAAAGCTGTTATTGTATATGACACGATGTGGCACAGTACAGAAAAAATTGCTAAAGCAATAAGTGAAGGTTTTATTAAAAATAATATTGAAGTTAAACTGTTTAATATTAATGTTACTGAAGCTTCAAATATTTTAACAGAAATTATTGATGCTAAATATTTAGGAGTTGGTTCACCAACTCAAAATAATCAAATGTTACCGCCAATTGCTGCTTTTTTGTGTTATCTTGAATCTATGCATCCAAAAGGATTGACTTATATTGCTTTTGGAAGTTATGGGTGGAGTGGTCAAAGTATTGGTTTAGTAGCAGAAAAATTAGTTAATTTAGGCTATAAAGAATTATTGCCTCAAATTAAAGTGACTTATGTTCCAAACGAGGAGTTGCTACAAAAAATTACTAATCAAATTGTTGAAAATACAAATAAGGATTAAGCATGCTTAATCCTTATTATTTTTTTCTAAATTTAGTAGTTTTTGTTTTAAACCAATTCCGTAATAGTAGCCAGTTAAATTATTTTTTTGGCCAACTACTCTATGGCAAGGTATTATTATCATGATTTTGTTTTTGTTTAAAGCATTTCCAACAGCTCTTGAAGCTAGAGGATTTCCAATTCTGATTGCTAATTCTTTATAAGTTATCACATCGCCATATTTTATTTTTAAAGTTTCTTCATAGACTTTATTTCTAAAAGCAGTTTGATTAAAATAAATTGGAAGGTTAAATCTCTTGAGTTTTCCGTCTAAGTAAAGTTTTATTTGGTTGAAAGCCTCTTTAATTTCCAATGTTTCTAAAACACAAAAATTTTCATTCTGCTTAATATCTTCTAAAGACAAGGCTGTTATTTTATTGTTTTCTGAATAAATTGAAATTTTTCCAATTTTTGTAGGATAAGAATATACGTAATTCATTTTTTT
>JAQUUM010000026.1 GCA_028693885.1 Bacilli bacterium | reverse complement strand
TTTAAGCGCTTTTTGTTATTTAAATTCCAGGTCCTTTAAATTGACCATTATCATCAAAATTCTTTTGACGAGCTTCGTCTTCTTTTATTTCTTTAACTAACGGGCCAAAAATTATAATCTCAAGTAATAACAAAGCTAAGAACATAGTTACAACAGATAATATAATTCCATATGAATTTAATTTCAAAAGTAATCTAACTCCAGTTGGAATTAATTGCATAGCTACTAAAAAACTAACTTGAGCAAACCCGATTTCTTGTTCTTTCCAAACACAAACAAATAGATAAGCACTAATAGCTAATAGTACAAAAACTTTACTAACAATATAAACTATTAAATTAGTACTACCAACAACTTCAAAAAATGTTTGTTTATCTAATAATAACCCAATAACAATTGATGCTGCAACAATTACTACTAAACTAACCATCGCAAATAGCTTAACAACAAATTTCAATTTTTTCATATACTAAACACCCCTTTTCCTTTAATTAATATTTTATACCAAACAAATAAATAAAACAAGACTTAGTTAATAATAAAAGTATTATTTTCGTTAATTTTATGTTAAAATAAATCATATTAAATTTAAAAAAGGATTACAAATGGAAAAAGCAATTATTATAGGAATTGATTTAGGTGATTTTTTAATCAAGCAAGAAATGACTGAGTTAAAAGAATTATGTCGCTCTTGTAATATTGAAGTATTAGATGAATCTGTTCAAAAACTATCTAGAATAAACCCAAAAACTTATATTGGGAAAGGAAAGTTAGATGAAGTTAAAATCGCGATTAATTCACTAGATTTAACTATCGCAGTTTTTAACGATGAGTTAAGTGCCTCTCAAATCAGAAATATTGAAGAAATATTAGAAATTAAAATCTATGATAGGACTTACTTAATTTTAGAAATCTTTAAGACTAGGGCTAGAACTAAAGAAGCTTATTTACAAGTTGAAATTGCTAGTCTTGAATATATGCTCCCAAGATTAATCGGTTTAAGAAAAAATCTATCTAGACAAAGAAGTGGCGCCGGAACTGCTTATAGCAAAGGCAGTGGTGAAACTGCTTTAGAACAAGACAGACGTACTCTCGCTAATAAAATAGTTTTCTTAAAAAAAGAATTAAATCTTTTATCTTCTTTAAGAAAACAACAAAGAAATAAAAGAACTAAAAGTGAAATACCTACAGTTTCCTTAATCGGTTACACTAATAGTGGAAAATCAACTACTTTAAACGCAATCTTAAAACACTCTCAAGCCTTAAAAAAAGAAGTCGAAAGCAAGAATATGTTATTTTCTACTTTAGAAACTTCCACCAGAATAGTTCAATTACCCAATAACAAAGACTTTCTAGTCACTGATACAATTGGATTCATCAGCAAACTACCTCATACCTTAGTTGAATCTTTCAAATCAACACTTCAAGAAATCCAAGATTCATCTTTAATTGTACACGTCGTTGATGCTTCTCTTGATATAAGTGAACACATCGAAATTACAAATAAAGTAATTTCTGAAATCGGTGTAAGTGATATCAAAATGATTTATGCCTTTAATAAAATCGATTTAGCCGATTCAAATTTCTTCATTCCAAGTAAGTATAATCCAGCTATAACTATTAGCGCTAAAAATAATTTGAATATCGATGCTTTAATTGACTTAATTGTATCAGAGGTATATAACAACCACATAGATGTAAGTTTAAGCATCCCTTATGATAAAATGGCTTTAGTAAATTTTTTAAAAAATAATACTGAAATATATAAACTTGATTATCAAAGCGACTTTATATATATTGACTGTAATATTTCAAAAAAATATTTACACAAAATTGAAGACTACAAAAAATAAAACTTGCTTTCAAAAGCAAGTTTTTTAATATTTTCCATCTATTTCTTTATTCAAAATAATTTTATAAATTATCTCCTCGTGAAACTTAACAAATTTTTGATTTGGTAACTCCATCTCAAAAACTTTTTTATATCCACTAATCTCACTATTCATAACAACGTAGTAACAATGATATTTAACTTTTTCATTTTCTGTAAAGCTACCTAAATAATTCTTTTTTAAAACTTGTAAATTTAATTTTTTAGTTATTATATTAAGCATTTCATCATGAAAAATTACACTCTTAGATATATTAAAAACAATTCCTCTTAAACCTTCTTTAGTGTCTTCTAAATAAAAGTTTTTATCTTGCTTAATAACTAAGTATAACTTTTCCTTTAAACTTTCTCTTCTTTTTTTAATAATTCCTTTATATCTATTAAAATAAAATCCTCCAAAAATAAAGCTAGTTATTATAAAAACACCACTAAAAGGCAAAGCAAAATATAGATAACTATCAAGTTTAATTATTTCTAAATTTAAATCAATTAAAAAAGAAATCAAAAACAATCCTAAAAGACTTAGCGTAATAATAAAATTAATATAAAATCTTTGTTTGATGTTTTTTTCTTTAATTGCTTGGTTAATTACTAACAAAATTATAGTAGCGATTGCGATAGAAATAAGAACATAGAACAATTTCAATACCATAAATACTACCTTAACATTTCCCTAAATAATTCTTGGTAATTAAGTTGAATTCTATCTAATGTTACTATTACTTCAGTTATATAGTCTTTAATCACAATTCTTTCAATTATATATTCACTTTCTAAAAGCCCATCAGTTGCAGTGATCTTTATTTTACCAATTGAAGTTTTTAAAGAAGGCACACGCCATGCATAACTAAATTGATTATCTACAACCGTTGCACTAAAATTATAAGAGTAATTTATACCATTAGTTGAAATCGAAATACTTACATCAACCAAATCTTCATTTTCATCACTTACAGTACCAACAATATTAACTAATTCAGCAAACTCAAAATAATTACGGCCAACACTAAAACTAACATCACTAATCACAGGTGCTATATTACCAGAAATTTTTTCAGAAAAAACCTCTTCATAACCACTACTTAATTCGCCATCTTTATATATTATCTTAATTCCAAAAGTATAATCTTTATATGACAATGTATCAATACTAACTTCATAACTAGTTTGATCATTTTCAATTACTTGAGCAATATTACTATTATTATAAGTTTTTGTTTTTCCTTCTTCAAAAGCATAGATCGCATAGCCTAAAGCTCCATCAACTTTGTTGAAGCTAATTGAGGCTTGTTTGTTTTCTCTTACAACAGAAAGAGATGGAACTATTAAATCATAACTCGAAACATCTTCAAAATCAAAACTAAGGGTTTTATGTGTCCAATATGTTTTAACTTTTTCTACTGCTTCTTTCATATATAAATTTTCAGGTAAAACAAAGTTTTTAGCTGAAAAAAAGAATATTCCTTTCACTGATGGAAATTGTGCTTGATATCTTAACACATCAATTAACTCATTTGTATTAGTCCAACCACCTTCATTTGTAGAATAGTTATAAGATGCAAGCCCCATATATATCTTTACATCAGTTCCATCTACAGCATCTATCCAAGTAGCTGTTCTAGGTTTATGATAACTTCCTCCTAGTGCTTGATACATTTGAGGCACTACATAATCAATCCACTCGTTAGTAATCCAATTTTCTACATCAGCATATTGACCTGAATAAGTATCTGAAATACTTGACATTGGACTAATCCCAAATTCAACTGACTTTTGATTCGTTACATTATGTAAAGAAATAGAATCACTAATCTCTTCTACTAATAAATCAACTTGAAGTCTTCTCCAATCTTCTTGAGTAATAGTACCACTCTTATATTCTAAATACGTATCATAGTCTTCTGATAAGTCAACACTTGTATAAAAGTAATCATCAAAATGAATTGCATCAACATCATAATTGGTAACAATTTCTTCAATAGTATCAACTAAATGAGCTCTAACAGCGGGTTCACCTGGATTAAGTAATAATCTATTCCCACCTATTACTAATAAATCAGGATTGTTTTTAGCAAAATTATTTTCACCCAAACTATTTAAATAAGCTGTAATCACTGTATCATAATTGCTAGGATCAAGTCCTTCTAAAATACTCATAGCTGCTCTATACGGATTTAACCATGCATGAAATTCCATTCCTCTTGCATGAGTTTGTTCTATCATCCATGCAAATGGATCCCAGCCTGGATATAGCCCATCTTGACCAGCCATATAAACACTCCAAGAATTTATACTCGATTGATAAAAAGCATCATTACAAGGTCTCGCTTGAAAAAATACTGTATTCATATTATATTCTTCAAATGTATCTAGAATTCTTAAATACTCATTTTGGTAAGCTAAAATACTAGCAGATGTTGTTCCTATTTGTTGCGGGATATCAATATTATAAACAGTTGAAACCCAAGCTCCACGCATTTCAAATATTTTTTGTTCATATGTTGTTGGAACCGTATAAACTACAGCTGCTTTAACATTAACAAAACTTAAAAAAACAAATAAAAACACTAAACCAAATCCAAATAATTTTTTCATTAGACACTCCTTAATGCATATATATTTATTATATCATAAAACCGAAACTTAAAAAAACACTATTTTTTAAAATAGTGTTTTTTTGGATTAAATAATTATTTTTCAAAAATTATTTTTCCTTTATTAATTGTTTTAAATACTTCAAAGTTATTATTGATTACAGTGAAATCCGCATCATAACCTTCTTTAATATAGCCTTTTTTATAATCAATTTTTAAATTTTTTGCTGGATTAATAGTTGCTAAATCAACTACATCTAAATAATCCATTGCCATAACTTCTTTAATATTGCGCATTGCTACATTCATACTTAAAGTAGAACCTGCTAATGTACCATCTACTAACCTTGCAGCCCCTTCTTTTACATATACTTTTTGGCCACCTAAACTATATTCACCATCTGGTAAATGTTTAGCTTCAATTCCATCAGTAATTAAAACAATTCTATCTTTACCTTTTGTTTTAAATAAAATTCTAATTGCATCTGGACTTACATGAATTAAATCCGCAATCAATTCACAATACAAATCATCACAAAGCATACTTCCACCAACTGTGCCCGCTTCTCTATGATGAAGTCCTCTCATAGCATTAAAACAATGCGTTACTGAAGTTGCACCAAGAGCAGCAGCTTCTTTTACTTGAGCGCTTGTTGCATCACTATGGCCTAAAGATGCAACAATATTATTCTTAACTAAATACTTTACAAGTCCTTCACCATCTTCTTCAAAAGCTAAAGTTACCTGTCTAATGTTATCTCCACTTTTTTCTTGATAGTGCTTAAACTGTTCAACTGAACAAGCAGTAATCGCTTCTTCAACTTGAGCACCTTTATGTTTTTTAGAAATAAAAGGTCCTTCTAAATGAATGCCTAAAACTTCTGCACCTTTGTTTTGTTTCTCCATATATCTTTTAATATTTTCTAAAGCATGATCGATATTTTCTTCAGATTGAGTCATGGTTGTTGCTAAAAAACTCGAAACTCCTTCTTTAGCAATAGTTAAAGCAATATTCTCAATATCATCTAAAGTAGGATACATACCATCTGAATTATTAGCACCATGAACATGTTTATCAATAAAACCAGGAACTACTACTAAACTATCATCTAAAGTAGTTAACCCATCTTCTAAAACATCTCCAATTTTTTTGATTTTCCCATTTTCTATTAATAAAGATGTTTTGACAATTTTTTTATCCCCTAAATACAAATTAACATTTTTAAAGCCCTTCATATTTACCTCCTTATTTAAACAATCCAATTATATCATTAAAAGTAACATAAAGCATCAAGCCCATCAAAAGTGTCATCGTAATAGTTATTAAAACTGTTTCAACTTTTTGATTAGGTTTTCTCTTAGTAACAGCCTCATAGCCTAAGAATACCAAACGCCCACCATCTAAGGCTGGAATTGGCAATAGATTTAACAAACCAATATTAATACTTAATATCCCAAGCCAAAACAACACCATCGCGAATCCTTGCGTTGAAATAACAGTTAATAAACTAAAAATTCCAACAGGTCCACTTAAATCACTAACGTTTACTTTTTCACTAGCAAATAATAAATTAAGCGTTCTAAAAATCATCAAAACACCGTTCTTAGTTTGTTTTAAAGCATACAATCCACTTTGACCTAAACTAAAACTATACTCAGGAGCAACTCCTAACAAAACAACTCCTCTTGCAAATTCATCACCAGTAATTGATGGTTGAGCTTCTAATAAGGCATTAGGATATGGTCTTATCTCAATTGAAACATCAGTAGTATAAGATTCAATAAAAACTGGTTTACCAGATATACTAGTTTTAATGTAATCTTCATCTAATAAAGCACCTTCTGAATCAACCCTATAATTAGCTTTATCAATAATTATAGTCATTGGATCGCCTTCAAGATTATTATAAATTGCATTATAAATTTCTTTCCAACTATTTATATAAGCTCCATCAATTGCTCTTATAATATCGCCTTCTTTGATTTGAGAATTATCACCAGAATTCCCAGAAAAAGTTGAAACCCTAGCAACTTCTCCAGGTACATTTGATAAATAATTACTACTTATTCCAGCATTATAAAGTACATATTGTGGACTCATAATCGCATCGTATTCAACACCATCTCTTAAGTACGTAATAATAATACTTGAACTAGTTAAATCAGTTGAAAAAGAATCCATAAATTCTCTTAAGTCAACCCAAGTATCAACTTCTTTTTGAATACTTAAATTGTTAGTTCTTAGAAATATTATTTCATCACCATTTCTTAATCCGGCATCAGTAAAGTCATCAACGTTTGTTGCATAATAAATTGGTGAATATTCATCAACATTTGTTATTGTGTTTGAAGAAGTATTTGGAAAACCTTGAATTAAACCAGCTATAAAAAACACAAAGATTGCTAAAAGAATATTCATAAGTGATCCACCAAACATTACCATAGCACGTTCTCTTTTAGTTTTAGAATTTAACGTTCTATTGTATGGAGCTATTTGATATTCAATTTTTTTCTCATAAATAAAAGCTTGAGGATCAACTTTATATTCAATTTCTTTTTCGCCATCTTTAACAACAACAAATAAATTACCAGTTTCTTTTTCATCAAAAATATCATAATTTACAATTTCATGTAATGGTAAATCTTTATATTTGACATTGTCTATATCTATATAAATATTTTTAACAATATCATCTACAATTTCTAATCTTACTTTTTTATTTTCTTTTAAAGGATCATCTTCTAACACTTCACCAGCTATAGCACAAAACCCCCCAATTGGGAAAGCTCTTAAAGTATATAATGTTTCACCTTTTTTCTTTTTCCATAAAATTGGTCCCATACCAAAAGCATATTCACGACAAAGAACATTAGCTTTTCTTGCGAAAAAGAAATGCCCACCTTCATGAATTGCAATGATAGAGCCTAATACAAAAACAAATACTATTATCCCTAGTAATATTTGTCCAAAACTCGCTAAAATCATCTCTTCACCTCGTACATATTATATATGTTTTCTTTTACCAACTTATCCGTCTCTAAAATTACATCTAAAGAAGGATTTAAAATATTATCTGCACTTTTAACTGCTTTAGAAATTATTTCTTCTATTTCAATAAACTTAATTTTTTTCTCTAAAAAAAGTTTAACAGCCGCTTCATTACTAGCATTATAAACAACCGGCATAATGCCTTCTTCTCTACCACAAAAATATGCTAATTCTAAGCACGGAAATCTCTTAAAACTTAACTCTTGAAAACTTAAATTTTTTACTTCAAGAAAATTCAAACTTTTTATATTAAAGAAATTCTTTCTTTCTGGATAAAACAAAGCATATTGAATCGGAATTCTCATGTCAGGATTACCAAGTTGCGCAATAATACTTTTGTCAACAAACTCTACCATCGAATGAATAATACTTTCTTTATGCAAAATAGTTCTTATTTTATCATAGCTAATATCAAATAAATAATGTGCTTCAATTACTTCTAAGCCTTTATTAACCATTGTAGCACTATCAATAGTAATCTTTTTTCCCATTGACCAATTAGGGTGACACAAAGCATCTTCTAAAGTTACGCTTTCAAGAGCTTCTCTAGTCTTGTCTCTAAAAGAACCTCCACTTGCTGTAATTATAATACTTTCAACATCTTCATTTTTACTATTAAGTAAACATTGAAAAATTGCACTATGTTCACTATCAATCGGAATTAATTTTACATTATTCTTTTTAACTAAATCTTTTATAATTTTTCCAGCAGTAACTAATGTTTCTTTATTAGCAAGCAATATATCTCTCTTATGTTCAATAGCTTTAACAGTTGGCATTAGTCCCGCAATTCCAACAATTGCATTAACTAGTAATCCACCATCACCACCACTTGTTACTAAATCAAGAAGTCCTTCTTCATCTGAAAAACAAATTATATCACTGAACTCTTTTTCTAAATCTTCTTTATCTTTTATATTACCTACACAAGCATATTTAGGTTTAAATTCTTTGATTATTTTTTTTAGTAATTCTATATTACTAAAACAACTGACAGCTTTCAAAGAAAACGCATTTTTATTTTCTCTTAAAATTTCAATTGTTTGTTTCCCAATAGAACCAGTTGCCCCTAACAAATACACATCTTTCATATTTTTCCCTCTACTAACTAAGTAAACCAAGTTGAATGATCTGTGTGATAATATACAAACAAGCTCCTGCCCATATCATACTATCAAACCTATCTAACACTCCTCCATGACCTGGAAAAATTTTTCCAAAATCTTTTATCTCATAAGTTCTTTTAAACTTAGATGCTACTAAATCACCAACTTGAGCCATAATAGATAAAAACATCGAAATAACAAATATAGCAATTGCTGTAATAATAGCTGTTTTAAAGTTGTCAACTTTTATTATATTCATTATAAACGCACTAGCAACTCCCGCTAAAGAACCAAAAACAGCTCCAGCAATGGCGCCTTCAACTGATTTTTTCGGACTAATTTCTGGACATAATTTATGCTTTCCAAATTTACATCCAAAAAAATATGCAAAAGTATCCGTAAATACTACAATAATGAATAAATAAGCAATAGTTCTACCACCCCAAAAATTGGTTTCAAAATATTCTGATGTTCCAATTGGTTTTAAATATCTAATACTAATTACATATCCAATTAATAACCCTGTATAACAAAGCGCCATAATTGAATTAGCAATATCATAAGCAGTTGAATGATTCGTAAAAATCAAAATTGTAGTAATTATCACTATACAACTTAAAAACACTACAACTAACCAAAATTGATTTGCAAAAACACTAGGATTTTCAGCTGCTAAGGCTACATTTACATACCATACCATAAATGTAAGAATCCCAGTTAAAATTGGTACTACAAATCTTACTTTTTTCAAACTTTCAGATTTTGTATAAAACATATTCATCATCTCAAAAGACGCTATCATACTTAAAACTATTCCTAGTATCAAGAATGGGATTCCTGCTATAACAACCAATGGAACAATTATAGCCATTAAAACTAACCCTGTAATAATTCTTGTTTTCATATTATCCTTTATTCCACCTTACCATATCGTCTTTCTCTTTTGAGAAAGTCTTTTATTGCTTTGTCAAAATCACTTTTTGTAAAATCAGGCCATAATTTTTTTGAAAAATATAACTCTGAATACGAAATTTGCCAAAGTAAGAAATTACTAACCCTTAACTCATTACTAGTTCTAATTAATAAATCTACATCAGGAATACCCTTTGTAAATAAGTAAGATTCCATTATTTCTTTATCGATAACTAATAGTTTATCTTTAATAATATTATTTACTGCATTAATTATTTCAGCCTGGCTTCCATAATTAAATGCTAATATAAAATGTAACCCTTTATTATTTTTTGTTTTTTCAACAATTTCTTTTTTTGTTTTTAATAATTCACTATTAATATTTTCATCAAAGCCAATAAAACTAACCTTTATATCGTTATCAGATATTTGTTTTTTATTTTCTTCAAAAAATTCTAAAGGAAGCTTCATAAGATAATCAACCTCTTCTTTAGGGCGATCCCAGTTTTCAGTTGAAAATGCATAACAAGTAAGGTATTTTACCCCTACCTTATTAGCATGCATAATAATATCAACTAATCTCTTAGCTCCCATTTTATGCCCTATATTTCTAGATAGATTTCTTTTTTTAGCCCACCTTCCGTTGCCATCCATTATTATAGCTACGTGTTTAGGCGGTGTAATGTTTTTAGTTTTTTGCATCTCTTTTCACCATTATTTATATTATACAATAAACCACAATAAATTTCCATATTTTATATTATTTATTTAATTCAAGTATAAAAAAATAGAAGGCTTGAATAAGCCTTCTATAAAATCTATTTTTTTATTATAAAGGAAGAGTTGGTTCCCATTTAGCATAATACATGCTTGCAGGAGCTACGCCTTCTTCAATTGTAGTAACAACATCACCAGTGAAACTTGAATTATCATACCATCCCTTAAAGAAATATCCTTCTCTTGATGGAAGTGCTAATGTATAATCTAATCCTTGAATATAAGTTACTACTGGGAAAGTTGTCTCTGTTGATTCAGATGCAACTTCATTCCATCTTAGAGTAGTTGTTGGTATTGTCATACGGAAAGTTTCAAAAACTGAACCTGCAGTATGACTTTGTGTACCATAAAAATAACCATCTAAAATAAATCCAGCTAAAGCTTTTCCAGATTCGCTATTAATATCAGATGTAGCGTATTTCAATGGGAACATATACCATAAATGAGTTGCTAGATTAATATACTTACTCTTATAAGGTTCAGTTCCAAAGAATCCACCTGTTGCTTCTCCATCTAAAATTGAAGTCCAGAAGAATTGTGAATAACCATCAGGTGTTGATGCAGTAACAGAACTTGTCCAGTTGTATATTGCAACTGGATCGGCATAATCATCACTAAAATCAGCCCAATTTGTTTTTCTTAAATCTGCATGAACTGTTGAAGCTTCTAATAAACTATTATCTGATAAATATGTATAATAATCTTGCATAAATATTTCTGGCAAATTAGAAACACCATCAATATAATATTTACCTACATAGTCACCAGACGGCACTGTAGTAACAACTCCAGTTGTCCAGTTCCAACTACCATCATTTAATGTATAGTTAACTGTATAAGTTAAGCTTTCATCTAACCATTTTCCATAAACTGTTACAATACCAGTAGAACCAAGTGTAATACCAGTTGTTTCAGTTTCTAGTGAATCAGTTTCATACCATCCTCTAAACAAGAAACCAGTTTGTGCATATTCAGTGTATGTAACTGCAGTAGTTACTGTATATGTTGCTGGAGTATGAGTTAACTCTGCAGCTCCATCATAATA
>JAQUUM010000204.1 GCA_028693885.1 Bacilli bacterium | reverse complement strand
TACACCCATAATTGAATATAAATAATACTTACCTAAAATATTTGATTGAAGTTGATCAGATACCCATTTTGCATATAAAGTAATATCATTGTTAGGCATAGTTGAAAAAGTATATTTGTTTTTTAAACTAATATCACTATACCATCCCGCAAAAACAAAACCTTGTTTAATAGGAGCAACAGGGCTTACAACAACAGAACCAATATTTTGACTAATACTTACAATACTAGACCCACCATTACTATTAAAGTTAATAGTAGATGTTTGATTTGTTAAATTAAAATCAACTTTTACTCTTACAAAATCAATATAATAATATACACCCGGACTATTCTCTAATTCAACTAAAAAATTATAGATATTCAAATTAGTATTTAAATCTACTGAAAAAATCAAACTACTACCAACCACATCAATATCAGGAATTGTTGGAGTAGTATCGTTATTTAAATATAGTGAATATACTTGATTTGAAAACTCAGGTGTCACTCTTATAATTGCTTTACCTTTTAAAGCTTGAGGTAGAGAATTATCATAATCACTACCTAAAACTACTTTATTATCAGCGCTTGTCCAAACTTGTAAAAGCGGATCGCTATTATATTCAGTTAGAACTTCAAAACTACTACTTGGAAACTCAGTATCGCCTACTGTATCATTTAATAGTTTATTATAGTTACTACTAATAAATCCATAATCTATTAAAGCACTTTTAGCTACGTATACTATTTTCGTATAAGCAGTTACACCACTACTACTAATATCACTTGCATTAGCACCTGATGAATATGCTAAAAACTGATTAGTCTTACTATCAAACTCAACATATCTATCAGTTTGGCCTGGATAGTTTGGATCAGCTACATAAATTCTATTACCAACAACCTTATATGCAACAATCGCATGCCCTGTCCCTGAATCTGGGAATATAGCCATGAGTTGAGGAGTTGAAGTAGTTTTAATTGAATAAGCAAATGCATTAAAAGTATTTAATGGATTTGCTACACAATAATTAATAAAATCAATCCATGCACTACTAGACCAATCTATTTCATTTTGGACTACTGATGAAAATCGATAAGCATTATTATCATCTTCCCAAAAACTAGGAGTGTCAATTTCTTCATTATTATCAAATCTTCCATATAGTCTTGCTTCATTTTCTTTCTTATATTTTTCAGAAAAATACCAAGACATAGTTAGGGATTGACCAGCACAATGTCCACCCATTGCTATAGCAGAACCATAATTTAAATAATGCCAATCATCAAGTCCAGGAACAAACCCAGTATCAACATTACTCTTACTACTACTAGTTAATTTTTTAACTGTAGAAAGAGGTATATCACTAACAAAAATTTTAGAAAAATGTTTTACACCTAAAACAATTTTATCACTACTTAATTCTAAAGTAGGAATAGCTTCTAATTCAGAAGTTTCCTCATCATAATAAAATCCCATCGCAAAATCATCACTACTAATATCAATCGGAATTTCAACCTTCATAACCTCATTTGAAAATTCATGACCATTGTCTATTTCAATTAAAGGTGTAATTGGATTAAAATAATCTCCATAGTCATGACTGACTATAGGATAAGTCCTAACAACAAAATCCAAAGGCATAGAATAAGATGCTTCTTCAATAGTTAATTTAAAACCATTAATTTCTGAATTAGTATCATTTATTACTATTTCACCACCAGGAGTTGAAACCTCTTCAACTGTTTCAACAAAAGCATCTCCAAACGCTAAAGTATTAGTTGTTAAAATACTACTTTTATTACTAGCCAAAGAAACAATAACTAAAACAATCAAAACAAGTAAGACAGATGAAACACAAGCAAAAACTATTTCTTTTTTTCTAGTTGTTAAACTTAAATATTTTTCTCTTAATTTTAAATATATTTTTTTAATTATTTGGCCTAGTTTTATAAAAAATTTTTTCAAAACAATTCCTAATTTAACAAAAAATCTCTTAACCTTTTCTAAAAATTTCATATTGCCTCCAATTTATTAATCCAATTATATCAAAAAGAAATTCATTTTAAAATAAAAAAATACAAGAAGTAAATTAATTTACTTCTTTTTAAGATTATGCTATTTCTGTATAGCCCCAATTAACAACTCTTGCATCAGGATTCCACAAATCACTCCAGCCAATTGGCTTTTCTTGTGCTACTGCATTTATTACTAAACTATCACATTTTAAAAATGCATTATCTCCAATTGTTGTAATATTTTCATGTAATAAAATAGTTTCTAACCCATAACAATTGGCAAATGCATTATATTCAATAGTTGTTAGATTACTAGGCAGTGTAATATTCTCTAAAATGAGAGCTCCTGCAAAAGCATGATATTTAATTATAGTAACACTATCAGGAATTACAACATTTTGTAACCTCCAACATGCCATAAAAGTTGTAGCTTCTATTGAAGTAATACTATTAGGAAGTGTAATACTCTCCAAAACAAAACAATTCGCAAATGCTTGGCCTGCTATTTCAGTAATTGAATTAGGTAAATTAA
>JAQUUM010000025.1 GCA_028693885.1 Bacilli bacterium | reverse complement strand
TTTGTAAAGCAATTATAATTAAAAAAATCATTTTGATTTGATATAAGTATGAATATGCATTTTGATTGTATTTATATTAAGAATAATGTATAATATATATACAGTAATAATTACTGATTATATATTATAAGGAATTAAAATGTCTAAAATTATTAAATTTCCAACTGATAAAATCGTTTTAGAAAATGAAATTTATGCTTTATATGAAGAAAAAAAATACGAAGAAGTTATTACATATTTTGATAAAGTATTTATAGACTTTGATTTTTATAAGAACACTAAAGTTTATGATTTGATAATATCTGCTTTTTTTAATCTAAGAAGCTTTATAGAAGTAATAGATAAAGGACTTGAAGTTTTTAATAAAGGTTATGAAACATATGATCTTTTAAGTTTATTACTAGTAAGTTATATTGAAAAATTAGATTTGCTTTTTAGTAGTTTAGTAATTGAAAAAAGTATGTTACTTTCTGGTGAGGAAAATATAGAGTATTTTGATTTAGAAAAAACTAATTATACAGATATAAAGAATATTAAAAATCCAAAAAGATGTATTACATTATTATTAGTAGTTTTTTTAAAAGCGATGTTGAAAGAAATGCTTGGCAATTTTAAAATTGATAAAGAATATATGCTTTATAGATTTTATGACTTAATTAATTTAATTAATGAATTAGGCTATGAAGAAGCAATTGTAAGCGAGATGGAAAAATATGCTAATCACATATTTTTAAAATAATTATGATTATATTTTGATAAAAGATAAAATTACTTGCATAATTTTGGCTAAATTGATATAATAACAAACAGTAAAAAAGGAGAATATAATAACATGAGTGAACAAAAAGTACAAGAACAAAACAAGGCTTTCAATTTAGAGAAAGTATCAGGCTGCAAAGTTAAATTAACTATTGCAGTTTCAAAAGAAGATTTTCAAAAAGCATTAGATCCTGCTTTTGAAAAAGTATCAAAAGATGCAAGCGTTAAAGGCTTTAGAAAAGGGAAAGTTCCAAAAGATGTTTATTTAAAAATGTTTGGAGAAGCATCTCTTTATCAAGAAGCAATGAATATGACGATTCAAGAAGCATATTTTAAAGCAATTGAAGAAAATGATATTCAAGTAGTAGCAGAACCAGTTGTTGATATCGTAGAACCATTAAAAGATATGAGTTTTACATTCTCAGCTGAAGTTGAAGTTTATCCTGAAGTGACTCTTGGTCAATACAAAGGCTTAGAAGTAGAAAAAGCTTCAGCAGAAGTAACTGAAGAAGAAATTAATAATGAAATTAAAAAAGCGTTAGAAGCAGGAGCTGTTTTAAAATTAGCAGAAGATGCACCAATTGAATCAGGTGATACAGCTGTTTTTGATTTTGAAGGGTTTGTTGATGGCGTAGCTTTTGAAGGTGGAAAAGCTGATAATTATACTTTGGAAATCGGAAGTGGACAATTCATTCCTGGTTTTGAAGATCAAATGATAGGTTTAAAATCAAACGAAGAAAAAGAAGTTAATGTAGTTTTTCCTGAAAACTACCAAGCAGAAAACCTAAAAGGTAAAGCTGCTGTCTTTAAAGTTAAAATTCATGAAGTAAAGAAAAAAGAATTAGCTGAATTAAATGATGAATTTGTTAAAGGCTTAGAAATTGAAAATGTTGATACAGTAGAAAAATATAAAGAAAACATTAAAAAAGAATTAACAAGTGAAAAAGAAAAAAATGCTGAAAATGAGTTTGTTAATAGTTTAATGGCTAAAGCTTGTGCAAACACTACAGTTGATATTCCAACTGTGTTTATTGAACAAGAAATAGATAGTATGTTTGCTGAGGTTGAAGCTCAAGCTAAACAATATGGTTTAACTGCTGAAAAGATGTTACAATTCTATCAAATGACAGTTGAACAATATAAAGAAAAAATGGCTGAAAGTGCTAAAAAAAGCATTTTAGAAAAAATTGTTCTTCAAGCTATTATTGATGAAGAAAAAATTGAAGTAAATAGTGAAGAATTAGAAAAAGAATATCAGAGTTTATCTGATCATTATAAAAAAGATGTTGAAACTTTGAAAAAAGAAATTAGAGAAAACAATGTTAAACATTATATTAGATTAAGAAAAGCTATTGATTTAATTAAAGAAAGCGCAAAATAAAAATAATAAAAAAGGGGGGGTCAACTTATGAAAAACGAATCAAAGAAAATTAAGCTTTGTTCTTTTTGTAGGCAACCTATTGATGAAGATACTCAAGTAGTAGAAGGTGAAGACAGTTTTATTTGTGAGAACTGTATTGAAGCTTGCTATGAATTGATAAAAGATTCAAGGGCTACAGAAAAAATTATTCAAGCTCCATATGGAGATTTAACTCCAAAAGAGATTTATGATGAATTAAGTAAGTATATAGTTGGCCAAGAAAGTGTAAAAAAAATAATTTCAGTTGCGGCTTATAATCACTATAAAAGAATTGAAAATAATTTATTTCATGATAGTGATATTGAAATTGAAAAAAGTAATATTTTATTACTTGGTCCAACTGGTAGTGGTAAGACTTTAGTTGCTAAAACTCTAGCAAGTATTTTAAATGTTCCTTTTGCAATTGCTGATGCTACATCTTTAACTCAAGCAGGTTATGTTGGAGAAGACGTTGAAAACGTCTTATTGAGATTACTTCAAGCATCTGATTATAATGTAGAAGAAGCTCAAAGAGGAATCATATATATTGATGAAATGGATAAACTTGCTCGTAAGAGTGATAATCCATCAATTACAAGAGATGTATCAGGTGAGGGTGTCCAACAAGCCTTGTTAAAGATTTTAGAAGGTACAGTGGCTAATGTACCACCGGGTGGTGGTAGAAAGCATCCACATCAAGAGTTTATTGCTTTTGATACAACTAATGTGCTTTTTATTTGTGGTGGATCATTTGAAGGAATCACAAGTGTTGTAAGCGATAGAATCGGAAAAAAGAAAATTGGTTTTGGTTCTGAAATTGTTAATAAAATAACTGAAAAAGAAATGTATAAGTTAGTTAATCATCAAGATGTTCAACGCTATGGAATAATTCCTGAACTTGTTGGACGTTTACCAATAATTGGAGTTTTAGAAAACTTAGAAATTGATGATTTAGTTAGAATTTTATCTGAACCAAAAAATGCTATAATTAAGCAATATCAAAAAATGCTTAATATGGATGGAATTGATTTAGAGTTTGAAGCTGAAGCTATTAGAAGTATTGCTGAAAAAGCATATGAACAAAAAACTGGAGCCAGAGGCTTAAGATCAATCATTGAAAACATTATGTTAGATGTAATGTTTAAAGTTCCAGATGAAAAAGATTTAAAAAAATGTATAATAACAAAAGATGTTGTTACTGAAAATGCTTTGCCTAAATGCGTTAAGAAAAAGAAAAAAATGGCTTAAGAAGCTTTTTCTAGTAAAGGTGGTTTAGATGAAATATACTTACAATAGTTTAAGTGAACAATATCAACAAGTTTATGTTGCTTTTGAAGCAGCTGAAATAGAAGAAATATTTTTTGATATTGAAAGTAGTTTAGACATGAAAGCCTTACAAAAATTTCACAGTGATGATGAATATTTTAAAGAAAAGTTTTATGAAAGAATAATAGCGATTGTAGAAGATGAACTTTCAAAACAAGAAGTTATTATTATTTCTGAAAGAATTTATAAAATTTTAAGTATAATTAGACGTAATAAACCATTAATCGTTACAGTAACATATTGTGTTTATGATGAAGATTTTGATTTTGTAGAACAAAATATTAAAATTAAAAAAGATGAGTTAGTTAAATTAAGTGATAATTATTTAAAAAGTGTTTTAGATTTAATTATGCTTCAAAAAGGATATTATAAATTAGTTAAAAGTGATAAGGTATTAGATGATTCTGAAGTTGGATTTATTAAACTTTCAAAAGATAATGAGAAAGAAGAAGTAATTTTTCCAAATGAAGAAAATTATAAATTCTATAAAGCTTTTTTAAATAAAAAGCTTGATGATATAGTTACGATAAATAAAAAGAAATACCAAATTACGAGCATTCGAAAAAGAAAAATTTTAGAACTTGATGATAGAATCGCAAGTTTAATTGATCCTTGGAATGCTAAGAGTGCTAGTGCTTTTATAGATCATATAAGAGAAATAGAACAATTTTATTTTGATGTTGATCAAAGCATAAATAAAATGGTTGAAATACTACTTGATGAAAAAATATTAGAGTGGGATATGTATACACTAAATCACTATAAAGAGTTAATCAAAACACCATTTTATATGTTAGCAGGTCAACCAATCATTAAAGTTAAGTTTCAAACAAAAGAAGAATTACTATATAGCTTATCAGAACAAATGCTCTGTGCATATGTTATGAGTAGAAATAATGTAATTCGTTTTAGAAATGAAGATAAGGTTAAAAAAATTAACCAATTATATTTTTTAAAGCATGGATTAGTAAAAGGTTTAGAAGATACTAATGATTTAGTAAACTCACAAGCAATTAGAGTTTTAGTTTATGAGTTTTTAGAAGATGCTTTAATTATTGTTTAAAAAACAATAGAAAGGAGTAAGGCAATATTTATGTATACAAATGAAATGAAAGCCCAAGGAATACTACCAGCTATGGTTGTTCGTGGGATTGTACCACTTCCAAACAATGAAATTAAATTAGATGTCGGTAGAAAAGCTAGCATTAAAGCTGTTCAAGAAGCTATGAAAGATAAGAAATTCATTGTTATATTAGCTCAAAAAGATATCACTATAGAATCTCCTGGAATAGAAGATGTTAATCCAATTGGAATAGTTGGGAAAGTCTTATATGATTTAGAATCAGGGGCTATTCATAAAGTAAAAGTAAATGGGTTAGTAAGATGTGAAGTATTAGAGTTTATTGATGGGTCACCTTTTGGACTTGTAAATTTTGTTACTATGCCTGCAGTATATGTTAATAGAGATGAAGAACTTGCAAGTGTTAGAGTATTAGTTAAACAATTAGATGAAAAAGCTCAAAAGATTTTTGCGGGTTCTCCTGAACTTGCAAATGCAGTTTTTAAAGGTGTTAGTGCTGATAAATTAACTGATTTACTAGCTTTTAATTTACCGCTTGATGTAACTAATAAAATTAAATATTTAAATAATCCTAATGTCTTAGAACGTCTTAAGATGATGCTTGAAGATATTGAAAGAGAAAAGTTTATTGCAGGGCTTGAATCAGATATTGAAACTGAAGTAAGAAAAGTAATTAATGATTCTCAAAGAGAATATTATTTAAGAGAAAAAATGAAAGTAATTCAAGATGAATTAGGTGATAAGGTTAAAAAAGAAACTGATATTGAAGAACTAAAGAGAAAAATTCTTGAAAAGAAAATGCCTAAAGAAATTGAGGATAAAGCTTTACTTGAACTTAATCGTTATAGTTCACTAGGTGTTGCTAGTGGAGAAAGTTCTATTATCAGAACTTACTTAGATTTTATTATTAGTTTACCTTGGAGTGAAGCCTCAAAAGATACTAAAGATATTTTGGTGGCTAAAGAACAACTAGATAAAGATCATTATGGTTTAGAAAAAGTTAAAGATAGAATTTTAGAGTATCTTGCAGTTAGTATTATGACATCAAGAACTCCTCAAGCAATTCTTTGTTTTGTAGGACCTCCTGGAGTTGGTAAAACTTCACTTGCTAGAAGCATTGCAACTAGCTTAAACAAAAAGTTTGTTAAACAATCTTTAGGTGGAGTAAAAGATGAAAGTGAGATAAGAGGTCACAGAAGAACTTATTTAGGAGCTTTACCAGGCAGAGTCTTGCAAGGTATGAAAAGAGCTGGAGTTAAAAATCCTGTTTTCTTATTAGATGAAATTGATAAATTATCAAGTGATTATAAGGGAGATCCAACTAGTGCATTACTTGAGGTTCTTGATAGTGAACAAAATAAATTCTTTAGTGATCATTACTTAGAAGAACCATATGATTTATCAAGTGTATTTTTTATTGCTACAGCAAACTATTTAGAAAACATCCCAGCGCCACTAAGAGATAGACTTGAAATTGTTGAACTAAGCAGTTATACAGAATATGAAAAACTAGAGATTGCTAAAAGACACTTAGTTAGAAAACAATTAGATTTACATGGTTTAGAAAAAGAATCATTCTCGATTACAGATGAAGCTATTTTAGAAATTGTAAGAAATTATACTAAAGAAGCTGGAGTTCGTGAATTGGAAAGAAATATTGGTACTTTAATTAGAAGAAGTATTAAAAATATTTTAATGGGAAAAGATAAAGTAATAGCAATTACTTTAGATAATTTAGAAACTTGGCTTGGAAAAGCTAAGTATCAATTTAATAAAGTAGATATGGAAAGTCAAGTTGGTGTTGTTACTGGTCTTGCTTATACTCAGTTTGGTGGAGATACTTTACCAGTTGAGGTTACTTACTATAAGGGCGAAGGTAAATTTGTTTTAACTGGTAAGTTAGGTGATGTAATGAAAGAGTCTGCTCAAGCAGCTTTGAGTTATGTTAAGAGCAATGCAGTTAAATACCAAATAGATGCTAATTTATTTAAAGAAAATGATATTCATATTCATGTCCCAGAAGGTGCTGTACCAAAAGATGGACCTTCAGCTGGTGTAACTATCGCTACAGCGATAATCTCAGCTTTTTCACATCGTAAGGTAAATCACTTGATTGGTATGACAGGAGAAATTACTTTAAGAGGAAAAGTATTACCAATTGGTGGTATTAGAGAAAAATCAATTGCGGCTCAAAGAAGTGGATTAAAAACTATTATTATTCCTAAAGCTAATGTGAAAGATGTTGAAGACATTCCAGAGGCAGTAAGAAATCAGTTAACTATTCAATATGCAGAAACTTTAGATGATGTTGTAAAAAATGTATTTGTTTAAAATAAAAAGAGAAAAAATATAAAAAAAGATATTTTTTCTCTTTATTTAATTAAAGAGGTTTATATGAAAGAATTTGATATTAAGTCACATGGTGAAACAAGGCAAGAAGCTAAAGAAATGCTAGAAGAAATTATTAGTGATTATAATAAACAAGAAAAAGTGATTAAGATAATCCATGGATATGGATCTACTGGTGTTGGTGGAGTCATAAAACAGATGGTTCGCAAATCACTTCAAAGTAAATTAAACCAAAATCAAATTAAAGCGTTTATTCCGGGTGAGGCTATTAAAGGATTTATGGGATATAGCGAAATAATTGATAAATATAAAAACTTAATTATTAATGATAGTGATTATCATAAATCAAATGATGGTATTACTTATGTTATTTTTAATGGTTAGGATAAATAATTTGGTTTATATTGAAACAATAGCAAACCTTATTGTTGCAAAATGAAACAATAGCGAACTTTATTGTTGCAAAATGAAACAGTTGATGTTATAATTGTTTCAGAGGTGAATGACTATGGAATACAAAGAATCTAAAAATATTGAACTAAAAGAAAAGTTTTCTAAATCTCTTTTAAAAACTATTTCAGCATTTTCAAATTATCAGGATGGTAAAATATATATTGGCGTTAATGATTTGGGCGAAGTTGTTGGTGTAGAAGATATTTATATCTTAAAATTGAATGTCGAAAATACAATCAATGATTCTATAACTCCAAGGCCAATTTACAAGCTTAACATCCTTGAAGATGAGGGAAAAATGATACTCGAGATAGAAGTATATAAAGGCGAAGATGGACCTTATTATTATGATGGTAAAGCGTATGCAAGGTATGACACATCAACAGTACCGATTGATGGAATTAATTTAACTAGATTAGTTTTAAAAAGTAAAAATTTAAGTTTTGATCAAGTCAAAACTGAAGAAAAAAATTTGAAATTTGGTTTTTTTGAAAAGTATATTGCTGAAAAATTAAAAATCAAACAATTAGATGAAGCGGTTTTTAAAACGCTTGGGTTAGTACAAGATGGTAAGTTTAATAATGGTGCAGCTTTATTGGCAGATAACGGACAAATAGAACAATCCTATGTAGACATAGCAAGATTTAAATTATATACAGATGAGTTTTTAGATAGAGTAAAACTTAATAGTAATTCGATACTTAAATATTATGAAGAAATTTTGTCTTATTTTTATAAATATTATTCTCCATATCAAAAGGTTGAAGGGTTTACTAGAATAGAAAAAGAAAGAGTTCCTATCGATGCTTTTAGAGAAACAATTGCTAATGCAATAGTACATAGAGACTATATAATTAGAAGTGGTGTTCAAATTGCTATGTTTGATAATAGAATTGAAGTAAGGTCGCCTGGAGGGTTGGTTGATGGAATTAGTGAAAAACTTTATTTTGAAGGTTTAACCTCTGTTCCGAGAAATCCAATAATATCTTATATATTTTTTAGACTAGGGATAATTGAGCAATTTGGAACAGGAGTAAAAAAAATTATCAATAGTTATAAAAAATATAACTTGAGACCTTTTTTTGAAATTGAAAAAGAGCAAATTAGAATTGTTTTACCTGTTATAGATTACGACTACACAAAATTGAATATAATTGAAGGAATTGTTGCTTTTTTACAAGCTTACCCTAAATCTACGAGAATAGAAATTCAAGAAGCACTAAAAATGGAGAAGAGTTTTATTATAAGAAGGCTAAATGAACTTGCTGATGAAGGAAAAATTGTTAAAATAGGAAATGGCCCAACTGTCTTTTATAGTGCTAGATAAGTTGGTTAACATATAATTTGTTAGGAGGATATCTTTTGTGAAAAACCAAAACCCAAAAAAAATATTTGAAAAATATAATCCTATTAAGGATGTAGTTCGTTGCCCAAATGGAAAAGCAAGGCTAAAAAAAACTTTAGATATTTTTGTAAAAGCTTCACTAAATTTATATGGTGTTATAGAAATTACTGAATTTGTTAAGATTTTTAATAAATTTACGAAAGAGAATGTTACTGAAAATGATGTTTATACAATATTACTCCCAAATGTGATAAAATATGGTTGGTATTGTTTTTACAAAAATTTTTTAATAAGTTTTGTTTTTCTAGAAGATTTTTCTTGGGCTGAATATATAATAAAAGTGCAAGAGGGAAAACCAAGATATATTCCAACAAAAGAAAAATTTTTAAGGTTTGAAAATCCAAATTATGAAGATAATACATACTGGTATGATGTAAATTTTTTCTTAATTGATATCTTTGGTTATCATAATATAAATCAAAAACTTTTTTCGGATATTAGAAGTAGTGGAATGTCTAATGACGGATTGAATAAGATCTTAAAAGTTCTAGAAAATTCGAATTTGATTTTTAAGAATATTGAAGAAACTAATCAGTTTTTAGAATTAGTAGTAAAAGCTAAAAATAATACTAGGATTTGGGAAAACAAAGGTTATACTCCATTTGAATTGCACCAAAAAAGCAAAAAAGATATTGGATTTAATTCAATATCAAAACTAAAAGATATTCCTTTAGAACAGGATTGTCCTTGTGGAAGTGGTAAAAAATATAAAAACTGTTGTTACTTAATAGAAGAGAGTAAGAAAGCTCAACTTACGAATGTAGAAAAGGAGTTGTTTTATAGTACTTGGTATAAATTATTAAATTATGTAAATCAACAATTTAAAATAACTGATTCTTTGTTCTTAGGTGGGGGTACAATGCAAAATGAAAGCAATTGGATTAAAATACGTGAAAAACTTTGGGAAAAACCAAGCATCATTGGAGATTTTTTAAAAAACGATGTAACATTACTTGAAGATGAGATTACACTTTTGAAATCTTGGGAGAAGAAGCATATCAAAGGGGATTTTGTTTTGCTAGAATATAAAATAAATTATGCTGTTTTTGGTTTGCTTAGTGGTAATGATTTTAGACTATATGCAGTAAAAGGGATATCGAATACTATACCAAATATAATGCGTAAGCAATTGCCAGTAATCGTGAATGCAGTATTACTACCTTTTAAAGATGAAATTGTTTATGATACCTATATAAGTTCATATGATATGAGTTTAGGTGATAACATGAAAAAAATGATTGAAAATGATTATCGTTTAGCAGTCAAAGAAAATAAAATTATAACAAAACTAATATAATTTTAAAAACATACTTTAAATGTGAAAACAATAGACAATATTTTATAATTTAAGGGTTGCTTTTATAAGTGTATTTATGGTATAATAACTATGCTAGTTAAAAAATGATGTCTAATTAAATTAGATGGAGGAAACAAATGACTGTTTTTGATATTTTATTATTAATCGTATCATGCTTATTAATTACTATTATAGTATTACAAGAGTCTAAAGAAGACGCATCATCAGCTTTTTCTGGAGAAAAATCTGATTTGTTTGCGAATCGTAAAGAACGTGGAGTTGAGGTTTGGATTAGTAGAATTACGCAAATCCTTTCAATAACTTTCTTTGTGCTTGCGATTATTGCTTCATTCTTTGTAGACCGCTTGGGATAGAAAATAGAAATAGGCCTTGATATAGGGCCTTTTTTTTCTATAAAAAAACATAAGAAAGAGATGAATAAATGAAAGAAAAAATTTTAGAAATTATAAAGTCAAAGGATTATAAAGCTAAATCATATGATGAACTTAGTTTTCTTTTGGGTTTGAATACCAAAGAAGAAAAAGAAGAGTTTAAAAATGCAATAGATAGATTAGTGAATGATAATATAATTGCTGTTGTAAAAAACAAATACGATTTACTTATTAGGTTTAATATGTATATCGGACAATTGATTTTAAAAAAACAAGGTTATGGTTTTTTTAAAAGTGAAGATTTAGTAAAAGATGTGTATATTGCAAGTGATGATATTAATGGAGCGCTTGATAAAGATACTGTATTAGTTAGTGTTGAATACAACTTAAAAACTAATAAAGATGAAGCTAAAGTTGAAAAGATTATTAAAAGAGGTACATTATTTATTTATGGAGAATTATATAAAATAAGTAATCGCTATTTTATAGATTCAAATTCAAAAGTCTTAATTGAAGTAAAAGACGTAAAGAATGCTTTAGAAAAAGATTATGTAAAAGCAGAAATCATTGAATATTCTAAAGATAAGTTAATAGTTAATGTGATTGACATCTATGGTAAAAAAGATGATATTGGTATTGCTATTACTACTTTAGCATTAAAATATAATTTTAATTTAACTTTTGAAGATAAAGTTATTAACGAAGTTAATAATATGAAATTAGATTTAGAAGAAATAAATAAAAGAAAAGCCCCAAGTTGTGAGAAGATTTTTACGATAGATGGAGCTAGTGCTAAAGACTTAGATGATGCTGTAGGGATAAAAAAATTAGAAAGTGGTAATACACTTTTAGGTGTTTATATCGCTGATGTTAGTTACTATGTAAAAGAAAATGGTTTTACAGATCTTGAAGCATTAAATAGAGGTACTAGTGTATATCCAGTTGATAGAGTAATACCAATGTTGCCAGAAAAACTAAGTAATGATTTATGTTCTCTAAATC
>JAQUUM010000203.1 GCA_028693885.1 Bacilli bacterium | reverse complement strand
ACACAGGTTAATATTGAAAAAACTTTTTATGAAGTAATAAAAAAACATAATTATATAGATGCTTTTATTAGTGCTATTGGATATTATGGAGTTAAAAAAATAGAAGAATTTTCTACCGAAGAATATTATAAGACTTTGAATATTAATTTAAATATTCCCACTTTTTTTACGATAAAAGCAATTCGCGAGATGCAACAATTAGGAAGAGGCAAGATTATTCTTTTATCTTCGGCGGCGGCTTATGTAGGAAGCCGAGATATACCTTACTCTATTAGCAAATCTGCATTATCGGGATTGATTAGAGGCGTTTGTAATAATTTAAAAAATGCCAATATATATGTTTATGGAATTGCGCCTGGAATTGTTGAAACTAATATGTCTGACAATATGGATTTCTCTAGGCAAAAAGATACAATAGATAGAACAATTAATAAAAGAAAATGTCAGCCAACTGAAATTGCAAATTTAGTTAAATTTTTACTTGAAGAAGAAAAAGGGTATATGAATGGTTCGATAATACATATTAATAATGGATTATACTTTAACTAAAAAATGCAGTTTTATAGAATTAAAAATATAATGAAAGGAATGTATGCTATTCATATGTGTTACATATATAGCATATAAAATTAAAATGATTAATATTGCTGATAAATTAATAAATAATATAATCAAAACAAAAAATCCTACGGTTGTAGGACTTGATCCAGATTTAAGTAAAATACCTTTATGTTATTTGAAGGGTAATTTTGAAGGTAACAAATTGGAAAAAGTAGCTGGAGCTATATACGAATATAATAAAGATATTATCGATACAGTTTTTGAATATGTTCCTGCAGTTAAACCACAAATGGCCTTTTATGAAAAGTATGGATCATTTGGTGTTAGAGCTTTTGAAAAAACTGTAAAATATGCTTTAGAAAAAGGGTTAGTTGTTATTGAAGATGGGAAAAGAAATGATATCGGGAACACGGCTTTGGCATATGCAAAAGGACACTTAGGAAAGGTTGAAACTTTAGATAATGAATTAATTGAATCGTTTAATGTAGATTTTTTAACTATATCTCCATTCTTGGGAAGTGAAAGTTTAGAGCCTTTTATAAACGAATGTGTTAAAAGCAACAAAGGAGTCTTTATTCTAGTAAAAACATCTAACAAAAGCGCTGGTGAAATACAAGATGTGGTTATGAATAATGAGAAAACAGTTAGTGAGAATTTAGCTTGTTATGTAAATGATAAAGCAAATTGCTTTTATGGTGAGTATGGATATTCATCAATAGGTGCAGTTGTAGGTGCTACTTACCCTGAAGATGCTAAGGCATTAAGAAAACTAATGCCCAGAAGTTTTTTCTTAGTACCAGGATATGGTGTTCAAGGAGGAAGTGCATTAGACATAGTGGCTTGTTTTAATAGTGATGGATTAGGTGCGATTGTTAATTCGTCAAGAGGTATTTTATATTCTCATTTAAGTAAATATGAAAAAGAAAACATTACTAAAAGAGAGTATTTACAAAAAGTATTAAAAGAAACTAAAAAAATGCAAAAAGATATTTATGCATGTTTGCTTGAGAACTGTAAAGATATTTTATATTAGAATTGATTGATTAAACTTGACAATTTTAATCAAACTAATTCTAAAAGGCGAATTTTTTATTATTTGATGGGTATAATTATTAAAACAATGTTTTTATTTGATTCATTGTTGAAGTTTCCTTCAAGATAAACTTCTTGAGGAAAACCAATTGGTTGATAGTTGTTGTCTATGATATATTTTTTTAGTTGTTCATAGGCATAAAAGATTTTATCATAACTCCCACAATATGAAATTGATAAAGCTTTTGTTTCAGGGAAAATTATGGTATCTTTAGGTAGTTTGTTTTCATTAATACATATACAAATTTTCATTGAAATATTAGTGGTTGCGAAAAAGTCTTCATCGAGAATGTTTTTGTGATACTCACAAAAATGATAATTGCTATTAGAGAGGTTTAGACCTCTTTTTAAACATTCAGAATATGTAGCTACAATTGTGGGCAATGAAGCATACTGCCTATGCAACGTCAAAGAAAGAAGCTAAAAGATATGCTGCTTACTTAGTTCTTTGTGATTACTTTGGATTACCGGATGAATTTAGTGAGGAGGATTAAACGATGAGTAAAAGTCATGGAGTTTCTGGAAGGACTCATTCACAGCAACAAGTGAATAATTATGCCAATCAACGCAACTCAAATAATTCTGCAAATCGAGCAAACAATAATAACCACGCTAATCAATTGAATCCGAACAACCAGAATTATAAAGGTAATAAGAAATAATTAAATAGGTTCATGCCTCTTTCCTAAATCTTAAAAAGAGGCTCTATTTTTAGGGGTGCGTGAATTTCAGTAGGGGTGCGTAATTGTATTAAAATAGGTAACTCAACACATATTGAATGAATAGGTTTGATACAATTTACTTTTGTAAAAAGTCCCTTAAGATAGGCACTTTTTTGTAAAAACCTTTTAAAACTGATGAGATAATTTACTAATTTCATCAGTTTTTTTTGCTTTT
>JAQUUM010000202.1 GCA_028693885.1 Bacilli bacterium | reverse complement strand
ACAATCTTAATTTTTATTCTTTACGAAAAAAGTATTGTGTGTTATAATTTTATAGAAGGGGAAAGGTGATTTTATGATTAAGCTTTATTCATCTCCAAGTTGTATTTCTTGTAGAAAAGTAAAAAAATTTTTTAAACAGTACAATATTCCCTTTGTTGAAAAAAACATTTTGAAGACCCCTATATTAAGAGATGAAATTGTTAAAATGCTGACAATGAGTGAAAATGGGTTTGATGATATTATTTCAAGAAGATCACGTGTTTTTCAAGAAACAGGTTTAGACTTAGAAAAAATGAAAACACAAGAGTTAGTTAATTTTATAATTGATAATCCAAGTGTTTTAAGACGTCCTATTATAGTTGGTGAAATTGATTTACAAGTAGGCTATAACGGTGAAGATATCGAGGTATTTATACCTGAGGAAATTAGAAATAGAGAATGTTTAGAATGTTATGGTAAGAATGTAGATTGCCCTTATGTAAAAGCGATTAAATTTCAAGATAAAAATGGTAAACTTGTTGAAGGAGATTGTCCCTTTAAAGTATAAAAATCGACTTAATAGTCGATTTTTTTTAATAAAGTCTTTTATAAGCATTCATAGCTCTTTTGATTTTCTTTTCAGCTTTTTTATATTGAATAGCAAGTTCAGCTATTAAAGAGATAAATTCTTTTTTACCTTCATGATATGAAGTTGCTTGATATTCAAGTTCATAGTCAATTTCACCTAAATAAGTACTCTCATCAATAAACAAGATTCCGTTTTTATAAGGCAAATACATTCTTTTAGTAGAAAGACTTAAATAGTTTTGAACTTTTTGATCTTGGATGATTGAAGAAGTTTCAGCTTTGATTTTTTCGTTTATGATAATTCCTGTTTCTTTTAGGTCGTCGAATTCTTCGGTTGTAAGAGGTTCTTTAAATTCATGAACTGCATAACCTTTTTTCTTTTTTAAAGTTAATTCAAGAGCATCTTCTCTTTCTTTTACTCTTAAAGAAGCATCGACTGCTTTTAAAGAAAATCTTTTTGTATCAAAATAATGATTTGTTTGAAAATCAAATTTGTTTCCATCAAACATTGTCATTAATTTATCATATTCTTCCTTGGTAAGTAAAGTTTTGAATTCTGCTTCTGTGCCTTTATTCATAAGTCCTCCTAGTTTAAGTCTATTAAAAAGTTATTTATATTATACATAATATAATATAAAAATCAAGAACTAATTTTTATTAATAAAAATTAGAAAAAAATTAAAATTAAATAAATAATATGTTATAATGTTATTAAGTTAATTTTTAGGAGTAAAAATATGAAGTATGCGGTTTATAGTAAAGAACCATTGAAAGAAGAAATTATGATAAAGTTAAAGGGAAAATTAGATTATCAAAACCCTGATTTTGTTTTTTCTTTTGGTGGAGATGGAACCATGCTTAATGCAGTTAATCAGTATATTGATAATACAGATAAAACTATTTTTATCGGTATTAATACTGGCAAGTTAGGTTTTTATACAGATTATGCTTTAGAAGAATTAGATTCAATTATAGATTCGATTAATAAAGGCGAAGTATTTTGTCATGAGTTTAGTTTACTTGAATATTCTTTGATAAAGAATAACCAAGTAAAAAAAGGTTATGCTTTAAATGAAGTAGCGATTACTAATCCAATTCACACTCAAATAATTGAAGTTTATATTAATGAAAAAATGTTTGAAACATTTAGAGGAACAGGCCTTTTGGTTTCAACTCCAAGTGGGTCTACTGGTTATAATAAATCACTTGGTGGAAGTGTTATGGATTGTAGTTTAGAAGCAATTCAGTTAACTGAAATCGCAGCTATTAATAATAGAATATTTAAGTCACTAGCATCGCCTTTAATAATTCCTAGTAATAATAAAGTTTCAATGATTTCGCATGATTCAGATAATATTTATATTAGTGTAGATGGTAGATATGAAGAATTTAGGGATGTTGAGAAAATCGAAGTGATGTTTTCTAATAAAAAAGTTAAAATGTTAGGTTCTAAAAACTATAGTTTTTATAATAGAGTAAAGAAATCATTTATAGAGTAAAAATATAAGAACTTCAAAAGAAGTTCTTATATTTTTTGTTTTTCCATGATTGAGTCGATTATTCCATAATCAAGTGCTTCATCAGCAAACATATAATTATCTCTATCAGTATCTTTAGAGACTTTTTCTAGTGGTTGATTAGTATTTTTAGCAAGTATCTTATTCATTCTTTCTTTGATTCTTAAGATATGTTTAGCAGCGATTTCTATTTCAGTTGCTTGGCCTCTTGCTCCACCTAGTGGTTGATGAATCATAATCTCACTATTAGGTAAGCAATATCTTTTCCCTTTAGCGCCGCTTGATAAAATAAAAGCAGCCATAGATGCGGCCATTCCAACGCAAATCGTAGATACTTCTGGTGAAATTAAATTCATAGTATCATAGATTGCCATACCAGCAGTAATAGATCCGCCAGGACTGTTGATATATAAAAAGATATCTTTTTTAGAATCCTCAGCTGCTAGAAATAATAATTGAGCAACAAT
>JAQUUM010000024.1 GCA_028693885.1 Bacilli bacterium | reverse complement strand
CCTGGATTCAATATTATTCCATCATTTGCTGTTAAAGTGTTTGCAGGATCTTTTGCAGGATTAGCATCAGGATAATATGAAGCTGGAAAGGCTGTTGCACGATATGGATTAAGCCATGCATGAAATTCAAAGCCTTCTTCATGACATCTTTTGATCACCCATTCTAGAGGATCGAAAGTATTAAAATCAATATTTAAAACTCTTGTAGACTTCGGATTTAAAAGTGAAGGATAGTAAGCATCATTATGAGATCTAACATGAAATATTAAAGTATTTAAATTAAAAAATTTCATTGTTTCAAAAACTTCTTCTAATTCACTTCTAAAATTAGCCTCAGTATTAATTCTAACATCACCAGAAATCGGAGTTACCCAAACAGCCCTCATATCATATTTTCTATCTATATAAGTATCAGGTGTTTGAACTTGAGTTTGAGTACCTTTATAGTAAATTTTAGTTCCATCAATTTCAAGTCCAGTTAAAGTATAACCCACTTCTCCATTAATATTAACTACAATAATAAACATAAAAATCAATGAGATAATACTAAATTTTATGAAGTTTTTCATGTTTCACCTATTTTTTCTAATTTTTATATTTAATAAAAACGCATACATTTTATTATAACACAAAAAACGTTTTCTGCATATTTTTTTATTACTAATTTACATAAAAAGAAAGATAAGATACATAAATATCTTATCTTACATTTTAGAAAGCTCATTTGCTCTATTTTTAAACATCAAAGCAATCTCTTTATGATTTAAATTTTTCTCTTTTAGTTCAAGAAAAGAACTAGCTTTATCAATAATAAAAACATTTTTCTTTCTTTGGAAATACATATTATAAATTTTAATATCTTTTTTATTTTTCTCATAAAACTTAGTTGCAAGAAAATAAAACCCACCATAATATTCTTTTAATTCATCGTGATATCCATCACTTGAATTTTCAGGAAAAATTAAGAGATTAGTTTGGTTTTCTAACAAATCTAAACTATATTCGATTGTTTTTATCATTCTTTGATCTGGATAAGTTGGAATAAGTTGCATGCCTTTATAAAACAAACCACTAAACGGTGATATAATACTAGCTTTCAAATTTGAAGCAAATCTAGAATTGTGTTTCTTTTTCAAAAAATAATTTTTAGCAAGATAATTCCATCTAGCTTTTATTCCACCACACATTTCATAAGTCCCCCAAAATCTAAAATTCTTAGGGAAATACAGTTCTAATGTGATAGGGCCATTAGCCCCAACATGATTGCATAAATAAATTGATGAATCTTCTAAATCATTACCTAAATTAACAAATTTAGGTTTTCTTTTAAAAATTCTTAAAATACTCTTTATAAATCTAAAAAATGGTTTTCTAAGTGGTTTTGTTGACAAAGCCATAGCCTCTCCTATTAATGCTAACTTTTAAAATCGATAGTAAACTCTGTGCCTTGATTTTTTTTACTTTTTAGTGAAATATTAAAATTGTATAAAGAGCATATGTGTTTGACAATCGCAAGACCTAACCCAGTGCCACCTAATTCCTTGCTCTTTCCCTTATCTACACGATAAAATCTTTCAAAAATTCTTGTTTGATGTTCTTCATCAATTCCAATACCACTATCAGCAATTGTTAACAAATTCTTATCTAGTTTAATATTAATAAACCCTTGATCAATATTATATTTTATTGCATTGTCAATTAGATTTCTAACTAAATGAATAGCATGATCAGTGTTCATTTTTATTATAACATCTTTTAAGTCTAAATTGATAGAGAGATTTTTATTTTTTATATTGTTACTACAACTGTTAATAATATCTTTAATTATTAAAGAGATATCAACATCATCTATTTTAGGTTTTTTAATATTCTCTAATTTAGATAATTCAAGCATCTCGGAAAGAATTGCATTCATTCGATTAGCTTCTTTTATAGTATTAGCAGTAGCTAATTCTATTTCTTTTTTATCTTTAATAATTCCTTCTTGAATCATTTGTTGATACCCTATAATTGTTGTTAAAGGGCTTTTTAATTCATGCGATGCATTAGCAAAAAACTCTTTTTTAATAATTTCAATTTTTTTAGTTTTTGTAATATTCGTAAAAAGTAAAGCAACTCCTGATTTACTATTAGAATGTGTTAACCAACTATTTTTTATAGTATTAAAATAAACCAAATAGACTTGATCAGAAACCTTGATTTCTAAACTACTTATAAGGCTATCTTCAATAGCTTTAGAAATTTGTTTTTGAAGTTCAACATCCCTAATTACATACAAATAATCTTTATTTATTATATTTTCTTTTTTTAAATTAAATATATTACAAATATAGTCATTAACTAAAACTACTTTTTTATCAGAAGATATTACTATTAACCCTTGATTCATATTATTAAGAATAAAATCAACTTTTTGTTTTTCTTCTTCTACATCTTTTATTCTTTCATTTAATAAATTACTTACTTTATCAATATGATGTGAAAGTGTTTCAATATTATCATAATAATAATCACCACTAAATTCTACTATTTTTTCCATTTTATCAACTACTTTTTTAAGTGGTTTTAAAGTTTCTTTATTAATTGGCATCATAATTAAAATCGATAGGATAGTAATAATAATCAATGTAATAATCGAAACTAACATAAAGTTAAAAATTATATTGTTAACAGAAGAAATAGGTATAGCAACCCTTAAATATACCCCACTATCTACGCTAGCAACATACATCATTCTTAAACTCAATGTATCTGAATATCTCGTAACTACGGTTCCTAAGTTAATTATCTCAGGTCTATTACTATGAGAATCTAGCTCCCCTTCTGCTAAAGTATCATACAATACTTCACCATCTAAAGAAATAAAAGTTATTCTTAAAGTAGGTTTAGCATTATTTATTATCTCAACAGTTTCAGTGTAATTACTACCAGTAAATACACCCTCAGCAATATTTAAATAACTCTTTATTTCTTCTTTTGTATTATTATCATTTACTTTTGAAATTATAATACCACTAACAATTAGCAATATAACAAGCGATACAAAGACAATAATCGAATTAGTAATAATCAGTTTTTTTCTCATACTATTATTTTATATCCTATTCCATGAACTGTTTTAATAATTTTAGCATCTTTATCAGTTATTTTTTCTCTAATAGATTTTATATGCATATCAATTGCTCTTGTTTCAAAAACACAATCAGTCCCCCAAATTTGACTAATTATATCATCTCTTGATATAACCTCACCTGCTTTGTTCATTAATAAATTTAGAATTTCAAATTCTTTTACTGTTAGTGAAACTTCTTCTTCACCTCTAAAACAAGTATGTTTATTAATATCTAAAATTAAATCATTTGTTTTTAAAACATTTGTTTTTTTATGTCTTCTAAACTTAGCATTTATTCTAGACATCAATTCTAAAATATTAAAAGGTTTTTCAATATAGTCATCAGCTCCTAAATCAAGACCATCAATTTTATTACTTAATAAATTATTAGCTGAAATTATAATAATATCTAAATCATCATTACTAGAATCACTTCTGATTTCTCTCAAAATATCAGACCCGCTAATGTCAGGTAACATCATATCAAGTAATATCATATCAGGCTTTTGATTATTAAAAGCTTCAAAAAAACTTTTTCCATTATAAAAAGTTTTTATATCATAGCCTTGTTTAGTCAAAGTTGTATTAATTATATAAGCGATATCTAAATCATCTTCAACTGAATAAATTAATTTTTTCATAATTTACCTCAAAATATCTTCTCTTCTTTATGAAAACCACTACTTATATATATTACCCACTCGGCAATATTTACTGCATGGTCAGCTATTCTTTCAATATATTTTACCACTAATGTGTTATAAATAGCAAACAAAACCCCTATTTTCTCTTTTGTTCCTTCTTCTACAAAGTGTTCAATCATTTCTAAATAAATTTTATCAACTACTTCGTCTCTTTTTATTACATCTTTAGCTAGAGACATATCTTTATTTATATAACTTAAAATCGATTCTTTAACCATTGAAAGAGTTACATTAACAAACTTTTCCATTTTTTCAATTTTTCCATTTTTTAAGTCTTTTAGTTTTATACTAAACTCCATTATATCCTCAGCATGATCTCCTATTCTTTCTAAATCAGCTACTAATTTCAAAATCCCAGTTACCTGTCTTAAATCTTTTGCATATGGACGTTCTCTTAAAATAATGCTTAAACATAGACCTTCAATAAGTTTTTCATATTGATCTATAATATCATCATTTATGTCTAACTCTTCTTCTTTAAGTTCGCCTTTATAAAAACTAAAAGCTTCGCTAATGTTTTTCACAACAAGATCTGACATTTGAAATAACATTTTATTTAACAATTCTAAATCTTTATCTAATTGCATATTCATATTTTTAACCAAACCTTCCTGTTATATAATCTTCAGTTTTTTTATTTTTAGGACTTTTAAAAATATTTTCAGTTTTATCATATTCAACAATCTCTCCTAATAAGAAAAATGCAGTATAATCACTAATTCTTGCGGCTTGTTGCATATTATGAGTAACGATTATAATTGTATATTGATTTTTAAGTTCAAAAATTAGTTCTTCAATTTTTAAAGTAGCAATCGGATCAAGTGCACTGGTTGGTTCATCCATTAAAATCACTTTCGGTTGCATCGCAATACATCTTGCAATACATAAACGCTGTTGCTGTCCTCCTGATAAACTTAAAGCATTTTCTTTTAACCTATCTTTTACTTCTTCATATAATGATGCTTTTCTTAAAGCATCAATAACTATTTCTTTTAAGGTAGCTTTATTTTTAATGCCCTGACATCTTAAGCCATATGCAACGTTATCAAAAATACTCATAGGGAAAGGATTGGGACTTTGAAAAACCATGCCTACTGTAGTTCTTAGCTTAATCGCATCAATACTACTAATATTTTCACTATCATAAAAAATATCTCCAGTTATTTTACACCCACAAATTAACTCATTCATTCTGTTTAAACATCTTAAAAATGTTGATTTGCCGCAACCTGAAGGACCAATAAATGCTGTAACATTTTTTTCATAAATATTTAAGTTAATATTTTTTAAAACATGATTTTCATCATATTTTAAGTTCAAATCTTCAGTTTTGAATATACTATTCACTAATTTACCTCCTGAAATCTATTTATTTTTTTACTGATGAATTTAACCGACATACTAAGAATAAAAACTATTATCAATATAATTATCGAAATTGCACAAGACAACTCAAAATTCGGATTTTCTCCACTCATCATACTCCAAATATGAACCGCAAGCGTTGTTGATTTATTTGAAATTGAAACATCATCTTTAATCGCAGTTCCAATCGCATAAATTAATGCAGCACTTTCTCCAATAATTCTACCAATAGATAATAATGTTGCAGTTAAAATTCCTGATAATGCATTAGGAATAATTACTCTAAATGTAGTTTGAGTTTTACTAGCTCCTAGTGCAAAAGATGCATTCCTATATTTATTAGGAATTGCTTTCAAAGCTTCTTCAGTAGTCTTAGCAATGGTAGGCAATAATATAACAGCTAATGTTAATGCTCCACTTAATAAATTACCTCCATTTGAATTTAAAAGTTTACTAGTAAAAGGAATAAAAACAGTCGCTCCCATTAAACCAAATATAATTGATGGCATTCCAGCTATTAAATCAATTGCATTCTTTATAATATCTGTGAATTTATTTTGTTTAGCGAATTCAGTTAAATATATAGCTGTACCAATACCTAATGGTAAAGCAAAAAGTAATGTTAAAACAATCAAGTATAGCGTTGTTAAAAGCGATCCTCTAATTCCTCCACCCAGGCTCAAAGTAATCATGTCTTTTATTACATCACCCTGTTCAAATTTTAATATTAAATTTTCAGCCTTATCTTTACTTAACCCCATGATGTAGTTAACTTCTTCACTCGAAAGAATAATTTTATTTATTGCATTACCAACTTCTAATGATTTATATTCATCTGTTTGAACATCTATCATGTTATTTAAAGGTGATTTTTCATCTAAATAACTTATTAAGACAATTGGTTTATTTTCATTATCAACAGCATCTTTTAAAGCTATCCCCCATTTTGATGAAAAATAAGCATTTTCTATATTAGGATTTTGATAGTTTCCTAAAATATAATTTTCTCTTTCATCTAATTTTAAATTTGTTAGCTCATCAAAGTAATCATCAGTTACTAAATCAAAAGAAATTAGTTTATATCCATTTGAAAAAATAAAAATAAGTAAAACTGCTAATACTATTAAACCAATACTAGAAAACAAATACGTAATCAAATTGATGCTTACTTCTTTTAATTTTCGTATATTCATTTCAAAACCCTCTTTTTAAAATATGTAAGACTTATATTGCTTATTAATATTAAACCAATCAAAATTATTCCAACACTAAAGCGAATATCATAATCTAATCCAGTTGTTTCTTTTAAACCAAGAAGCATAGTAGAAGTAAGTGTTCTAGTTGTATCGAACAAATTAAAGTTAGGGCCGCTTCCGCTATTTCCAGCAACCATTGATATAGCTGTCGCTTCTCCTAAAGCTCTACCTACTGCTAAGATAACTCCAGTAAAAATACCTGATTTTGCACTTGTTATAACAATCCTAAAATTCGTTTGGGTTTTGCTAGCACCTAGTGCTAACGAACCATTAATCAAATCATTTTTCACAGCATTCATGCTAGTGATACTAATTAAAGTAATTGTAGGAATAATCATTATCGTTAAAACTAGAATGGTTGAAAGTGTAGATATACCACCAGCACTTTGATATCCAAAGAATGTCGAAATATCTTTCACTATTTTTGTTATTACTCCCATTCCAAAAAGTCCATATATTATTGAAGGAATACTCGCTAATAATTCTACAATATAACCCAATATTTTTTTTATTGGTTTGGGTGCAATTCTCGAAATCACTAAAGCAGTTAGAATTGAAATAAAAGTAGCCAAAAATGTTGCTATTAAAACTATGTAAAATGTATTTATTATTATAAAACCGACACCATAGATATTAGGACTCACAAACCAAGTACCACCTGTTAGGAATTTCCAAAAATCAACTTTATAACTTGCCTCTGCTATATCATAATAATTCAAAAAAGGCATTAATCCCTTTCTAAGGATAAATGCCAAAATAATTATTATGAAAGACGTCCCTAAAAGGGTAATACCTAAGAAAACATTTTTAGTTATTTGATCAATAAGTACCTTCTTCTTAAAATCAATCATATTTTCCACCTACTATTATTCTAATTCACTCCATTTTGTAATTTCACCATTATAAATTTTTTTCAAATCTTCAGCAGTTATATTTCCTAAAGAATTACTATTATTTACAACCGCTACTATTGCATCTACACAGATAACACCATATGTTCCTTGTACTGCAGTTTCTGTTGAAGTTAATTTAAATTCCCTAGAAGCAAAACCAATATGAAGTTTATTAGCACCATCTTTTTCACTACCTTGTGTTCTTTTATAAGCATCCCCACTTCCTGTATGATTATGTTCTGCTATAAAATTACCACATTTTATAGAAAATTCAGCCGATAAAGCTTTAGCTACACTTTCTACTGAAGTAGATCCACCAAAATTAATTGTAATACCACTATTATCTTCTAAACTAATTGGATAATTAACTTTAATATCATCCCAAGAAGATTCATTTCCAGTGATTTCTACAATTCCACTTTTACTAACCACTGTAGCTTTAGCATCCGAAGTTTCTAAAAAGGCTAAAAAAGCCGTAATAATATCTGCTTCAGCAGTTAAATCATAATTTTCTCTAATGATATAATTAAAGTTTCTCTTCATTGTATAAGTCTCATTAATAACATTAGCTTCTGTAGGAGAAATTCCCTCATAACTTAATCCTTTTAATTCAGAGGTTTCTAGTGAAGCTAAAGAAATATAACCTATCCCATATTCATCATTTTTCAAAGCATTAATTATACCACCATTACTTTCTAATTCTACATAACCATTAACAAGACCAGAGTTATCACTAATAGCTTCTGGAAAAGCTATAGTTGTAAAAAAACCATCCCTAGTACCACTAGTAGTATCTCTAGTATAAACCGTTATTGTGTGATCAACCTCAGTTTGACTACATCCAGTAATCAAAACTCCCAAAAACATTAAAACAAATAAAAACAATTTCTTTTTCATTTTCTTCTCCTTTTTCATTTTACAAGACCATTATATCTTTTATAAAATTTTAAAAAAATCTTTTATCTGTAAAGAATTGTAAAGAAAATGTAAAACTACTCAAGGTATACCTTGAGTAGTTAATTTTATTTATTAAGTTTTTATTCGCCTTTCATATCGACAATATCTTTTTCTTTATTTTTAAGAATTGTTAAACTTAAAAGAACTGAATCATTTATAGCTTTTTCAATATCATCAGATTTCACTCCTAAAAAATGAGCACCCTCACTTGGTACGATAAACAATTTAGCTGTTTGAAGAGCAGTAAACTTGCTCATCTTTAATCCGCCTTCAATATTTTCTTTTTTCCTTTGTTTATCAATCTTTTTGCCTGACATAGTAACTAAAAAACTAGGAATTGTAATAACTTTTCTTGTATTATCATAACCCATTGCTTTATGAACTATTCCTAAAAATTCAGTCCATTCCATATTATAATACCCAAAAGGATAAGCGTTAGCACCTTTGTTTTTTTCCAAAGCTCCAGCAATTCCTTCTGCTGTTTGCTTTACAGTTACCATAGTCGTACCACCTTTTGGATAATAGGTGTTCTTTTTCATATTTTTTATCATTTCAACTAAGAAAACCCAAACCGGTTTTCTTCCAGGTTGTGTGCCAAAAATATATGGTAACTCTAACACAGCTACATCAAAGTCATCACTAGCAAAACTTAAAGCCATTTTTTCTTGATCAATTCTCGATCTAATATATGGATGATGTTTAGTTAATTCTAATTTCGGCCAAATTTTAGCAAAATGCGAAAAGTATGAACCGCAGATTACACTATGTTTAATTCCTGCTTTTTTGGCTAATTCTAATAATCTTTTCAATGGATCAATATTATATTTTTTAAATAGCTCATAGATGGGTGGAGCTCCTTCTACCCTTTCATCAATTCCAGCTGCAAAAACAAAACCTTCAGCACCCTTCATTAATTCTAATAATGCCTCATCAGACATTTCTAAATAATTACCAAATTCTAATTTCATTTCTTTGGGTAATACTGCCCCTTTAGGAAGCGGTGGTAAAGCAATTGAAGTCACTTGATGACCTCTTGCTATTAATTCTTTCGCGGCTTCACTTCCTATCAAGCCAGTTCCACCTACCATAAATACCTTCATAATAATCACTCCTTTATAATATATTTAATATTATCTATATTATAACCGAAATCTAAGGTATATTCAATCAATATACACTATATACCTCAATTAACTACAACAGTAAAAGTTGCTTTTACATTAGTATCACTTACAAGAGTTGCTGTAATAGTTGCACTACCAGCTGAAACAGCTGTTACTAAAGCATTTGAATTAACTGTTGCAACTGCTTCATTACTTGATGTATATATAACATCACCACTAAAACCTGATTGAGTTAGTTTCAACTGCAAAGTATCACTAACACC
This sequence comes from Bacilli bacterium, assembly GCA_028693885.1. Lineage (GTDB taxonomy): Bacteria > Bacillota_I > Bacilli_A > ML615J-28 > CAG-698 > JAQUUM01. The sequence goes on along the minus strand of JAQUUM010000024.1, from coordinate 2,074 downwards.
TATTTCTTTTGTTATTTCTTTTAATGCATATTCTGCAGTATTTAAAAACATTCTCTCTTGAAGTAATTTCAACTCTAGAGAAGTTGTAGTTGAAAATGAAGTTATCTTAGCCATATTAAAAGCAGACAAAGTATCTAGATATCTTGCTAACCAAATAAATTGATTTGGTTTTAAAGTAACTAAAGTATTAGGATTATCATACATATTAACAATTGTATTATCAGTATCAACAATTACTGCTAATTTAAGTTCAAAAGTCTCACCAGTTTGATTTAAATTAAAACTTATATCATTACTACCTTTATTAACAATCACAGAACCACTTGAATGCCAAATATTACTGCCTCTTGTTGTTATAACACTTGAATCAACTAAACCACTATGTCCTTCGACAAATATTACTTCATTAATCAAAAATAATACATCTTTCTTAACTTCATCATTAACTGTGTAAGTTTTTGTAACTGTATAACCAATCCAGTTATAATCCTTCACTACAGTTGATGCATTATGATAACACAAAGCTTTTTCACCATCACTTAACAAACCAACATTAATTGTTGCTTCAAGCGACTTAGTGTTATCAGTTTTTGAAGTAGCAATCAAAGTAATATATTTAACTCCAAATATGTTTTGTTTTAATTCTCCTGTAGTTATATCAAAAATAGTTTGATCTGCTAAAACCTTATAACTCCAATCAACAGTATCAGGCATTACAATTTTTCTAGTAATATGAGTTCCTATTTCTTCTATTGCCTGATTTAATAATGCATAATCATTATCTTTTAAAAGCAAGATTTTAGCAAGCGCTTGGCTTAAAATATCATAATTATTAACTAAATTTTGTTGCGATAAAGTTAACGCTTGATAAAGCGCTTCTACTTGATTTACTTCAATTTCTTCTGCTAAAGTAATTGAAATAGGCAAACTATCAATTCTTTCTATTACAACTAAAGCTGCTTGTAAATCAACTGTTATCTCATAAACAGCATATAATACAATATCTGTTTGATAATCATAAATATCTGTTTCACTTACTAAATCAACTTGGTTTGAATTTATACTCCAACCAATAAAATTATAACCACTATTAATTGCTAGAGGTAAATCACCAAATGTTTCTTTATATTTCACTGCCTTTTCTAAAACACTTCCACTTCCGCTAAGATAATCAAAAGTAATATTAAAAAAAGGTGTTTTATCAATTAAAATCTTATAAACTCTAGTATCCATGTTTTCAGCCGTTACTAGAATATAAAATTCATTTAAATCATAATCTAAATTAACAATACTCAAATTAACTTTTTCTAAACATTCACTATCTAAAAAAACTTCAAAACTAGCTGATTGATTTATACTTACTGTTTGTTTAAAATCATATGAAGAAACATCTTCTATGATTTCAATTAAAAACTCATTATCTTCTGTTAAACTAGCATTTGAAATAGTTAAACTTACATCACTTGATAAATAAGTTATTTCTTCCCACAAAGCATAAACAGTAAAATCTTCTTTAATATTACTATCAAGTAAAGTATGCGCTGAAAAAGGAACTAAAAAAGTTTCATTATCTAAAAACCAACCTAAAAAATTATTATCATCTTTAATAGGATACTCAATTCCATTAATTATATTATTACTATTTGCAATAATATCATTTATCTGGCTTCCACCATTACTATCAAAACTAATTGTTATAGTTTTTTCTTCATCAACTATAACACAAGAACAAAGTAAGAATAACATTCCAATTAAAATAATAATATTTTTCATTTTTCTCCTCATTAAAATTTACCACTAAACTTAGGACAAGTGCTAAGTGCTTGAGTAACTAAATTTCTTTCTAGACATTTATTTTTTTTATTTATGTCAACTTCAAATAAATCTCTTCCTTGTTTTGGTTTTAAAGCACTTAAGGTTGGATCATACCAATACTTACAAAAACAACACCATTTATTTTTCTTAGAGTTTCCAAGCATTATAGTAGCCTCCTTATTCATATACATATAATTATAATACAATAACCTTAATTATTAAACATATTTTTTCTTACTCTATAAAAAATACTCCTAAA
>JAQUUM010000023.1 GCA_028693885.1 Bacilli bacterium | reverse complement strand
TAGTTTAAATGAAGTTTAAGAAAAGTCTTTTTTGACTTTTCTTTTCTTTTATAAATATATAAAATATGTTAAAATATAAAAGCGAGGGCAGGTATGAAAAAACTAATTCTTTTTCTAACTTTTATGTTTTTATTAAGTGGCTGTAGTAGAAACAATGAAATAGTTTTAGAAAGTCTTCAAGATATATATGAATATAATCTTGATTCTTTTAGTTTGGAAAACATAGAGTTTAAATCTATTATAAAAGGTGAAGAAAATATAGTTCAACTTTCTGAAAATATGCTAAGTTTAGAAGATTTAGAAAAACTCAATAGTGTTGGAGTTTATGAAATTACTGTTAATTATCTAGAAAAAAGTTTAATTATTAATGTAGAGTTATATAAAGATATTTATCAAGTAAAATATGTTTATAATAATGGTTTAGAAGATTTAAGCATAAATGTATTAAAGGATAGTTTACTTGAAGAAGTAATAACGCCATTTAAAGATAACCATGATTTTTTGGGTTGGTATAAAGATGATTTAGTTTGGGATTTTAGTAATATGGTGGTTACTAGTGATATTATATTAGAAGCTAAATGGGAATTAGCTAAAAAAACTGTTAGATTTTATAATGAAGATGAAGTAGTTTATCAAACTGAAGTAATATATGGAAGTAGGGTCCCAGACTATGTAATTCCAACAAATACTAGTGATATTTTTGTTGGATGGTTAGATAGTGAATTGAAAAAAATTGATTATGTCTATAGTGATATTGATTTATATGCTCAAGTATATCCTATTGAAGATTTTGATTTTAAATATTCGATTCAAAATTCATATGTTTATATCACAGGGCTTAAAAACCTTCAAGCAACATCATTAGAAATACCTAATAAAATCTACGGTTTAGAAGTAGCCGCAATCCATGACTATGCCTTTTATGAAAATCAGACTTTAACCAGTGTTATATTACCTAATACTATAAAAAGAATTGGCCGTTATGCATTTTTTGGTTGTGTTAATTTAAATAGTATTAATATTCCAAGCAATGCAATTGTTCATGAAGAAGCATTTTCTTATACTAAATTGATTGAAGGAATTGATTTATTTATAGTTAACAATGTTTTACTTGCATACTATGGAGATGAAGAAATAGTTGATATTCCTGAAGGAGTTAAAAAAATTGCTAGTAAGGCATTTTACCGTAAAAATGTTATTGAAGTTAATTTTCCTGACTCTTTAATTGAAATTGGTGAAGAGGCTTTTGGTTATAGTAATTTAATACAAGTAGCAATGCCTTTAAGTGTTACAACTTTTGGAGCCAATATATTTATTGGTACTCCATGGCTTAGAAATCAAGATGATTCACTTGTATTTAATAATGTGTTTTTGCTTTATATTGGAAATGCTTTAGAATATCAAATTCCAAATGGCATTGAAAAAATTGCTAGTAAAGCTTTTTCTGAAACAACTTTAAGTAGAGTAGTAATTCCAGAAAGTGTTACATATATTTCAGATGAGGCTTTTGATTCAAAAATCAATGAAATAGTATTTTTAGGAAGTCTACCAGACTTCTTAAATTCGTTCGTGGCTGAAGATGTTATATTAAGAGTTAATTTAAATCAAACTATACCAAGTAAATATAATAGGTATTATGTTATTACATCAGACACAACTTATGAAGGTGATTATGAGTATAGAATAGTTAATGATGAAATCATTATAACAAGGTATTTGGGAGAACAAAAAATAGTAGTATTACCAGATGAGATATTAGACAAAAAGATAGTTGGTATTGGAGCTTATGCTTTTTCTGAAAGCTTAGTTGAAGAAATCACTTTTTCAAGTGATTTAAGAATTATTTATCCATATGCTTTTTATGGATCGCTTAGTTTAGAAAAAGTTAATTTTAATCAAAAATTAGAACATATATCTTATTATGTTTTTGGAAAATGTAATAATTTGAAAAATCTTGATTTACCTAATTCAATTAAAAGTTTAGATACTTTTGCATTTGGTAGTTTTGGATTAGAAACTCTAACTATAGATAATGAGTACTATAAAACAATTGATAATGTCTTATATACAAAAGATTTGAAAACTTTGGTTTTTTATCCTAACGGAAAAGAAGATACTAATTATGAAGTTTTAGATAGTGTTTATAGAATTTCATATGGAGCTTTTATTATGGCTCAAAACATTAAGGTATTAACTTTTGGGTCTAGTTTCTTACCATTTTCTAGTGAAGTAGTTTTTTACCCTGAGATTGTTATAAAAACAGGTGATGATTTATTTGATAAATATAAGATAATGTATGGGCTTATGTCTAATGAAGTTTATAAAGAAGGAGACTTTGTTGGCAACTTTTGTATTATCAATAATGTTTTAGTAAAATATATTGGAGATGAAGAAGAAGTAGTAATTCCTGAAAATGTTACGGTAATTGAAGCTAATAGTTTTCAAGGTTATGGTAATCCTAAAAGAATAATTATTAATCATTCTTTGATGATTAAAAATTATGCTTTAACTTATATGAGAGATTTAGAAAGTGTAACTTTAAATGCTTTTTGTACTGTTGATAGTTATGCACTTCCAATTACTACAGTATTGTTTGTTGATGAAATAGATATTTTATTATACAAAGCGATGATTAATAGTATTGAGGAATATTTGATTGTATCTAAGACTAGTGAAATTAGAGAGAATTTTGATTTTAAGTATTTATTAAATAATGATAAAATTATGATATTGAAGTATTTAGGTAATGCCTATGAAGTAATAATACCAGCTTTAATTGAAGAAAAAGAGGTTACTTATATTAATAACAATGCTTTTGTTGGAGCATCTGTTAGGATTGTAGATTTGCCTAGTACTATTAATAAAATGGGAGCTTGGGTATTTGCATCATCTAATTTAGAGAGTATTATTTTTAGAAGTTTAGATGTGCCTAATATTAAAGATTCAACTTTTTCATATGATGAAAAACTTGAGATTTATGTTTTAAAAGATAAGTTAGATGATTATAAAGAAAACTTAAGTTTTTCTAAACATTTACTTTATGCATATGATGAGTATGTAAGTTCAGAAGGAATGCTTAAATATATAATTTACGATAACCAAGTTATTATCAAAGGACATACTAATCGTTCATATGAAATTATTATTCCAAGTGAAATTGCAGGTTATGAAGTAACAACTATTGCAAGTGAAGCGTTTAAGAATAGTCTTGAATTACATAAATTAGTATTGCCTAAGACAATAAAAAAAATTGAAGACAATGCATTTTTAGGTTGCATTAACTTAGAAAGCATTACTTTATATAGTGATAAATTAGTCTCAATTGGCTTTATTAATTTAAATCAGTTAAGTGGTAATTTTGAGTTTAAAGTACTAGCTAATGTTTACCAAGAATTTATTCTTGAATATAGTAGTTTAAGTGAGAATGTTTCAAGATTTGGTATTTTAGTATCTTTTCATAGTATGGGAGGAAGTCTTGTAAAAAGCATTACTATTTTAGATAGTGTTGTTTTACCAGCTAATCCATATAAAATAGGCTATGAGTTTTTAGGATGGACTGACTTTAGTGGTAATGAAATAGATTTTGATTTAATATCAACTGATACAATAGTTTATGCGAAGTGGCAAGAAAAATTAGATTTGTATACTGTTAGTTTTGAAACAAATTCAGAAGCTTTAATTGATCCGATTGAAAAGATGCATAATGATACAATTGATATGATTATTATGCCTTATAAAGAAGAGTTTCATTTAGAAGGTTGGTATTTAGAATCTGATTTTCAAACAAAAGTAACTTTTCCATATCCAGTTACAAGTAATTGTACGTTATATGCAAAATGGGTTAGAGTTACTAGGGATGGATCTACTTTTGAAAATGCATTTTTACTGTATAAAGGAATCAATACTATTAATAGCAGTTTGATTAAAACATATTATGCATTTTATCCATTAGATTTTCCTTATGAAGATAGAGTGTATATATTTAGAAGTTTAACAGCAGTTAATGTTATAATATACTTGTATGATATATATGGTAATGAAATGAAATTTAATTATGGTGGAGATGAGCCGTTTTATTTAGATCAATTGTTGAAGCAACAATATATTTATTATATTGCATTTGAGAAATTAGATGCAAGTGTTCCTATATATCAAGTTGAGGTGGATTAAATGAAAAGATTGAAATTGTTTTACTTATTAGTTTTATTGTTACTAGTAAGTGGTTGTAGTACTAGTATTGATATTTTACTTTTCCCGAGTGATAATATTATGCTTGAGGTAGGAGATATATATGATTTAGCTCCAGAAAGTAATCGCTTAGTAGCTTATGAAGTAAGTGATACTACAGTTATTTCGATTAACGCTGATGTTATTACAGCTTTAAAAGTGGGAAGTGCAACAATTACAGCTACTGCTGGCGCTAGAGAAGCGTTGCTTTTAGTTACAGTAACTGCGGCTGAAACAGAAGATCCAATTACTGATCCAGTAATTGATCCTATAGAAGATCCTAGTGAAGACCCAGCAGAAGATCCAATTGATAACCCGATTCCTTTGTTAACTACTATGTCAGTTTATTTTATAGATATAGGTCAAGGAGATTGTATTTTTATAGAACTTCCTAATAGAGAAAATTTGATGATTGATGCAGGAATTGGTCTTTCGGGTGGTGCTAATAGTTGGGCTAATATTTCTTCAACGCTTAATGCTTTGAATGTTACGGTGATAGATCATTTGATTATTACTCATAATCATTCGGATCATTATGAGTTAGTACCTGATGTTATTGCTAATTATGAGGTTTTAAATGTATATGGTTCTGGAAGTACTAGAACAGGACAACAATATCTAGGTATAATGAGTGCAATTAGTGATGCTTCAATTGATTATAATATCGTTAGTGTTGGCGATAAAATAATTGATGAAGTAGGTCTGATGCTTCAAGTTGTAGCGACTCAAAGGATTTTAAATGAAACATATCCTAATATTAGTAGTGTCATGACAAGATTAGTATTTGGTGATATTGCTTTTATGTTTAAAGGGGAGGGAGGCTATTCAACATCAAATGATGCTGAATATATTGCTTTAGCCAGTGGACTTGATTTAAGTGCAGATGTTTTAAAGGTAGGTCATCATGGTTCTAGCACTTCATCTATGAATTCATTTTTAGATGCAGTGGGAGCAACTTATGGTGTTTTAACAACCGCTGAGAATTCAAGTACAGGACATCCTAAAGCTGATGCTCTAGCAAGACTTACTGCTCATAATATATCGCTATACCAAACTAAAGACCATGGTAATATAATTTTTAGAACAACTTCAACTAGCATAACTAATATTGAAACTGCTAGATAAAAACAAAACTCATATTTTTTAAAAATATGAGTTTTTTCTTAACTTTATCTTAAATAGATAGGTTTTAAGCAGCTTGAGGGGATTTCATAGGTAGACATTAAAACTATAATTTCATATAATAAAGATAGGTTTTAATAATTTTTTATTTGGGGGAAAGATGAAAAAAATTGGGTTGATTATTAGTTTTATAGTAATTGGGTTTGTTTTGATTGGCTGTACAACTAAGGGTGTTTTACCTACTATTACAGTTGAAGAAAACAATGTCGAAATTAATTTAGATGATTTTAAAAAAATAGAACCAATTTTGAATGGAGATTTTGGTTTAGTTTTTGAATCTTTAGATGAAAGTGTATTTACTGTAGATAGTAGTGGACTAGTTACACCTATAGCTATAGGTAGTGGTATTTTAAAGATATCTTTAGTTGGCTATGATGCTTTTGTAGTAGTTAATATTACTGTTACTCTACCAGATGAAGAAAATGAAGAGATTGTAAAAGAATTGATAGGAATAGATATCATATGTAATAGCAGTGTTTTAAAAGCTGGTGAAACTGTTCAATTAAGTGTTTTAGGTAGTTATGAGTATCAAGAAAATGGTGTATTGAAAACTCAAAGTAATATTGTTGAGGAAGATGTAGTTTGGATGTCTAGTAATCCTTCGGTTGTAGGGGTATCTGAAACTGGAGAAATTATGGCTGTGGAAGCCGGAAGTGCTACAGTTTCAGTAGTCATTAATAATAGATTTTCTAGTATTAGTATAACTGTAATAAAAAATAATGATGTAGTAATACCAAGCATTACAATTGATGCGCCTTCTTTTATAAAGGTTGGTGACGATGCTAGTATTGACATTACTTCTAGTAATAATGTGGCAGTTGAAAATTTAATATTTTCAAGTAGTGATATTGAAATATTAAGTATTAGTTCATTAGGTATAATTAGTGGGTTAAAGAGCGGTTCGGTTATGGTTACAATTTTACTTGAAGGCTCGGATGAGGTTTTAGCTACCCATACAATAGTAGTCTTAGAAGCAGTTAATAGTGGTAGTGAGATAGAACTTGATTCAATCAGTATAACAGGTTCTAAAGAAGTGTTAGCTGGCAGTAAAATTTTACTAAATATTAGTTATTTGCCAAATACAGTTAGTGCGACTTTTAGTTATTCATCAAGTGATGAAACAGTAGCAACTGTTAGTAGTACTGGATGGGTAACTGGTGTTACTGGTGGAGCTGTGCAAATTACAGTTACTTGTGTTGAGAATAATGTATATAAAGCTGTTTATAATGTTTCAGTAATTCCACTTGTTAGTGCTATTACTATTACAGGAGCTGATTCAGTAAGTTACAGTAATAATATATTATTAAGTGTAACAGCAGAACCAAGTGGCGCAAGTAGTGCAGTTGTTTGGGAAAGCAGTGATACAAGTATTGCATCAGTTGATATAAATGGCAGAGTAACAGGACTAAAAGCAGGTAGTGTAGTTATTACAGCTACATCCGTTACAAATAGTTTAGTTAGTGCAACTAAAACAATAACAGTAACTGATGAAATGAGCATTATTTTGAATCCCCAAACTGCATCAATTACGGTGGGGAGTAATGTTATAATAAATGCTTTTGTAGTTGCAGCATCACTAAGTGATAAAACAGTTAATTGGACAAGTAGTAATAATACGGTTGCTACAGTTGATCAAACGGGAAAAGTAACAGGTGTTGCAGCAGGCAGTGCAACTGTTGTTGCAAAACTTAATGCAGATAGTAGTATTCAAGCACAAATTAGTATTACGGTTACAGCGACATTAAAACCAACAATTACTTTATCAGCAACTAGTGCAAGTTTAGTCGCGGGTACTACTAAGGCTTTGACTGCTACAGTTAAAAATACTGCTAATACAGCAGTAACATGGAGTAGTAGTAATACAAGTATAGCTACAGTTAATAGCACTGGCGTTGTTACAGCAGCAAGTGCAGGAACAGCAACAATAACAGCAACTTGTCAAGCTGATAAAACAGTAAAAGCAACTTGTTCTATTACAGTAACAGCTGCTCCTAGTAAAGTTTTAACAATAACAGCTGACCCTAGTGCTTCGATAAAAGTTGGGGCAACGGGATATCAAGTTTATGTTAGAGATGAAGCAGGTGTTGCAATATCTAGGACCGAATGTACATTTACATCAAGTGCATCAACTGTGGCAACAGTTTCTACATATGGAACTATCGCAGCTTTAAAAGCAGGAACTACTAAAATAACTGTAACGCATCCAACCAAAGGAACGGGTACTATTACTTTAACAGTTATTGCATATACCCAAATTACAACAACTGCTCCTAGATATTATCCAACTGAAGCTAATTTTAAAGCCTCTCCTGCATATAAAAAATATACAAGTTATGCAAGTAAGGTAGTTTATGACTATTCATTTGCAATTCCAGGAATGGCGAAAACTAATCATGCTGGTAAGACGGTAACTACATTAGTGCCTCAAGGACTAACTGCAGCAGGAGACTATTTCTTAGTGAGTGCTTATGATTCAACAGGAGCTGTTAATTCTGTAATTTATGTAATAAGTAGTAGCGGTAGTTTTATAACAACTATAATTTTACCAAGCAAAGCTCATATTGGAGGGCTAGCATATGATGGAAGGAATGTTTGGGTAACGGGTAGTGGAACAACGATTTACTGTTTTAAATATTCGGTTTTAACTACTGCGGATAATTCTGGTAAAGAGTATTATACTTTATCAAGTTATTTGAAAAGTTATACAGTTAAATGTACTCCGTCTTTCTTAAGCTACTATAATGGAAGAGTTTGGGTAGGAAAATTTAATGAAACAAGTAATGATTATATGTATAGTTATAAAGTTGGTAATGTTACTGGTACCCCTACTTTAACTCGAGAGAATCATATGGAAGTTCCAAATAGGACTCAAGGTGCAGCTTTTACTAGTAGTGGGTATTTAGTTTTGAGCAGGTCTTATGCTAGAAATCCTTCATCAAGTGTTTATATTTCTGAGCTTCGTTGCTATAAACCTTCATGGTCTTCACCAAGATCTGATGGATTGATTTATAAAAACAATGCTGTTTCAACTTTAACCTTACCGCCTATGGCAGAAGGTGCAGTTGTAAAAGGAAGTTATTTATATTTAGCTTTTGAATCATGTGCTACAACGTATAATAATTGTCCTTACATTACCGATAGAGTTATAGCGTTTAAAACATCTAGTTTCTTTTAATACTAGATGTTTTTTTATAACTTAAAGTAAACTTAATAGAGAAATTTCTAAATAGACAAAAACAGATTATTGAATTATAATATATAATGGGAACGTTTTCTTTAAGTTGAAAGAAAAATGGGGGAAAAAATGAAAAAAATTATTTATTTATTGATGTTTTTATTAGTAGGTATAATTATCAGTGGTTGTAATCCAGTAGTAGATGGTGAAGTTATAATTACAGTTGATGATTATACTATTTCTGTAAATGTAGGAGAATCTCAAACAGTCAATCCTATAGTAACAGGACTAGAGGGAACTGTTGCTTTAAATTATACTTCAAGCGATGAGACGATCTTTACAGTAGAAGATGGAGTCATTCAAGGCTTAGAAGTAGGGGTTGCTACATTGAATATTTCTGTAGTTGGATCTGATGCTAGTGCTAATGTAAGTGTTACAGTAGTTGATCCTGCTCAAAGTAATGATGAAATTACAGAGATTGCTGTTTTAGCAAGTAAAACAAAATTAAATGTTAATGAAAGTATTAAGTTGAATGTATTTGCAAATTCGAGTGTTTATACGGGTGAAGTTCAATGGTTTTCTAATAATACAAGTGTAGCAACAGTAGATGCTTCAGGACTTGTATCTGCGTTAAAATCTGGTAGTGTTACAATTACTGCTTTAGTTGGAACAGTTTGGGATACAGTAAATATAACAGTTCAAACTTCAACAAGTGTAGTTGTTCCTTCTATTACATCAATTATTTTATCAGGGTCAAGCTTTGTTAATGTCAATGGAGCTGTGATGTTAACTGTTACTACTAATACTGGTGAAGCACCTGATTTAATTTGGTCAAGTAGCGATGCTGGTGTTGCAAGTGTTAGTGAAGGTGTTATTACAGGAGTAAGCGCAGGGATTGCAACAATCACTGCAACTTTAGAAGATAACTTAACAGTTAGTGGAACTTTTACAATTTTAGTAAGAGCTGTTGAATCAGGAGATAGTAGTATATCAACTATTTCATTAACTGCTCCTAATGAAGTATTAGCTGGAAATAAAATAAAATTAAATGTTAGTTGGGTACCTAGTACTGAGAGTGCAAGTTTTACTTATTCATCAAGTAATGAAGCAGTAGCAACAGTTGACAGTGCTGGTTGGGTTACTGGTGTTGCTGGTGGTGTGGTTCAAATTATTGCAACATTGCAATCTGATTCAACTAAGAGTGCTGTTCATACTATTAGTGTAATTCCGCTTCCAGAAGGATTAATAATTACTGGAGCAACAAGTATGTCTTACGGACAAAATATTTCACTTCAAGTGCAAGCTTACCCAGTAGGTTCAAGTGCAGCAGTAACTTGGGAAAGTAGTAATACAAGTGTTGCAACAGTTGATTCAAATGGTAGAGTAACGGGCATTGCGGCAGGTAGTGCAACAATCACAGCAACTTCAGTTGTTTCAAGCGTAATTAAATCATCTCATAGTGTTACAGTTACAGACGCTAAGTCAATCACTTTAAATCCGACGACTGTATCTTTAATGGTTGGAGCAACTCAAACAATTTCTGCTGTTGTTAATTCTTCAAGTCTAACTGATAAAACAATTATTTGGACAAGCAGTAATGCTAGTGTTGCAACGGTTGATTCAAATGGTAAAGTAACAGCAGTAGCAGCAGGAAGTGCAACAATTATTGCTAAACTTAGTGCTGATAATACTGTTCAATCGCAAGTGGCAGTAAATGTTACAGCTCAAACAACTCCAACGATTTCGCTTTCAGCAACAAGTGCGAGTTTAACAGTTGGGGCTTCAAAAACAATTACAGCAACTGTTTCTAATACAACAAACACAAGTGTGACTTGGACAAGTAGTAATACAAGTGTTGCAACTGTAAGTGGTGGACTTGTAATGGCTAAAGGGGCAGGTAGTGCTATTATTACAGCAACTTCAGTTGCTAATACTTCAGTTAAAGCAACTTGTAGTGTTACAGTTACTGCTCCAACTAGTGGTGGAACTTTAACAGTAACAGCTGATCCAAGTGCTTCAATAAAAGTTGGAGCAACAGGATATCAATTATATTTAAAAGATTCAAGTGGTGTTGCCGTATCTAGAACTGAGTGTACATTTACATCAAGTGCTAGTAGTATTGCAACAGTATCAACATATGGAACAATATCAGCATTAAAAGCTGGAACTGCAAAAATTACAGTTACTCATCCAACAAAAGGATCTGGAACAATAACTTTAACTATTACAGGTACGACCGTTCCAACTCCAACAGGCTTAGTAGTAACACAAAGCCCAACAGGAAGTATTGCAGTTGGAGCTAGTGGATATCAACTTTATGTTAGCGATTCAAGTGGTAGTTCTGTATCAAGAACTGAATGTACATTTAAAACATCAGCATCAGCTATCGCAACAGTATCAACTTATGGAACAATATCAGCATTATCAGGTGGTACTGCAAAAATTACAGTCACTCATCCAACAAAAGGAACAGGAACAATAACTCTAACTATTAATGGTCCAACAGGGGTTGTTGAAAATAAACGTAATACAATTATTCAAACAGCACTTAACGAAGTTGGTTATGTTGAAGGATATAATAATAATACTAAATATGGTGCTTGGTATCCAATGAACTATCAACCATGGTGTGCTATGTTTGTTTCATGGTGTGCATATAAATCAGGAATTCCAACATCGATAGTTTATAAATATGCATCAGTTGCACTTGGACTTGATTGGTATAGAAATAAAGGCTCTGCATATTATAAGACATATTATCAAACTCAAACAGGAGCTTATGTTCCAAGATGCGGAGATATAGTATTCTTTAAGAGCGGTGGAGCATCTCATACTGGTCTTGTAATTAAATGTGTTGGTAATAAGATGTATACAGTAGAAGGTAATACTTCAGATAAAGTAGCACTTCGTTATTATTATTTTAAATCTTATAGTAAGATTACAGGTTATGGAATACCTGCTTATCCAGCAAGTTCAACTCCTATTAAGAATTTTAGTGTAACTGGAGCAACTTATGGAGGCGGTAGTTCGACTACTTAAAAAATAATCTTCTTCTTTTCTCCTCACTCTTTTAGTGAGGAGTTTTTTTATTTGACATAAATAAAAAAAAAGAGTATAATCACTACTAGATACGTTGATAGAGGACAATATTAATAATATGTATTTTTTATTAGAGAG
>JAQUUM010000201.1 GCA_028693885.1 Bacilli bacterium | reverse complement strand
GAAATATTCACACAAACAGAAGATAGATATTTTGTTTATTTTTATAAAGATAATTGTGGGTTTTGTGAAACAACAAAACCAGTTATTCTAGATTATTTGAATTCTTTAGAAATGCAAGAAAATTCTGATAAGAGAGTTGTGTATGGATTTGATTTGTCGGATAGTAAGAATATGTTTTTTAACGGCGAAACTGAATATGGAATTTTTAGAATCTATACAGGTGATTCAGGTGATGGGCAGGGCGTTAATTTAGGCAAGTATAAAGTAAATGGTGTAAAAGTTTGGAATGAATTATATATTGCTGGAGTTCCTTCTTTAATAACAGTTACTCTAAATATTGAAACTAATGAAAAAGAAAGCCATCTAGTAGCTGAAAGCAAACAAGAAATTCAAACTGTTTTAGAAAATCAGCTTAATTCATAAATGGGAGAAAAAATGAAAAAATGTGAGTTTTGTAGTTTTTTATGTCAGGACGAATTTGATGAATGTGTTTTCTGCGGACATAAACTAATTAAAACTAAAGATGAATTTATTAAATATAATTATCAACTAAAAGATAAATTAGATGAAGAATCTTTACTTAAGTATTATTGTTATAAATGTAAAAAGACAAGTATAAATAAGCATTGTGTTGTATGTAATACTTCTTCACTTTTGGCCCTTGAATATAAGGGGAAGCATGCTATTATTAATTACATCGAAGCTTTGACTGAAGTCTTTAGTCAAAAAGAAGCAGAAGAGATATCATTACTTTTAACTCCTGAAGAGAAATATTATCTATTCTATAGATTTAAAGAAGGTTATCTATATTATGATAAACATAAAATAAAAGAAGGTTTTATTTATTTGTTTATGGGTATTTTTATCCTTTTGATGGGGTTATCTATTGGTAATAATATATTAGACAGTAGTTTAATATCTTATATTGGACTATTACTTAGTTATTTGGTTTTTATGTTTTGTGCTAATGTAGCAAGATGGAATTTTATTAACGCTAATAAACTATTAGATCACCAAATTCATATTGAGGCTTTTGTTAATATTGTTGGAATGGGACTTATTTATTTTGTTTTAATGAATGTTCTTAAATGGAGTTTTATTAATTCTATTTTATTAGGCTTGGGCTATGTTTTAGTTGTAATTATTATTTTTGGAATAATTGAGATTGTTAAATATATACTCAAAAAAAATAAAAGTACAAATTAATGTACTTTTTTTTCATAGTATTTATTAATAAATTCTTGCATTGCAAGTTGAGTTTCTTTATATAGTTTTAAGATGTTAGCTCTTTGATTTAATTCTTTATCTGGATAAATTGGTTTTAAATAAGTAGTGGTAAAAATTGGTTTATTTTTCCTGAAGAGTTTTCTAATTCCGGTTGCTTCTCTAAAGGTAGTAACAACAGGTAATATTGGAGATAGTGTTACAGCGCTATATCTAAAAGCTCCAGCTTTAAAATCTCTTAGGGTTCTATCATAAATAGATAGGCTTCCTTCTGGGTAAATTAAAATTTTTTTCTTTTTATTTAAAGCAGTTATTAATTCAGAATCGAATTTTTTTAGTTGTGTTATATTGTCCGGTATTGGAATACACTTGCAGGATTTTTGGATAAAGCCAGCAATAGGTAAACCGAAATTAGATTTTAAAGTTAAAGGATAAAGCCTTCTAGGGTAAAAACTTGAAACAATTATAAATGAGTCAAGTGGATGTACATGGTTGGCCACAACTAATGCTCCAGTTTTACTTACTTCTTTTTTGAATTTAGAATTAACGATTTTAGATGCTAAAAATATTTTAGCGTAAACCCAGATAAAAAAAACTACTATACCAACAAAAATATCACTATAGATTAAATAAAAAATATTTGTTTTAACAAACTTATAGTTCTTTTTTAAAACAACTTTTCTTGCTTTTATGGTTTTATAAGAATGTGTTTCTTCATTAAATTCACTTGATGTAATTATTTTGTTTTCTGCCATTTCAATCACCTAGTAATAATTATATGATAAAGAGTATCAAAGTGCAAATAAAAGTTAAAATTCGCTAATATTATTTTTATAGGAAGCCATTGTTGAGGCTATGCCTTCTTTATAAATTTAGAGCTTTTAAAAAAAGAGCATTTAATGAGAAAAACTAGAGAATATAATGATGTGGATATTATTTGTGAGTATTTGCGTAAAAAGTTGACATCAATTGTTTAATATGATAAAATAATTTTACTTTTTTAAAAAATAAGGAGGGGGCAAAAAATGGCTTTTACGAGTTATGTTTTTTTGCGCAAGGTGAATATTTTGTATATCCTTGCGCTTATTAGTTTATTTATATTTCCACCAATTACTAATTTTAATAGTAAACTGGGTGATTAAGATTTAAAAGTTTGTTTTGGAAAAAGAATAAGGGGGTAAAGATAAAATGAAAAAGACAATATTTTTAGTTTTAATTATAATGGTATTAGGTTGTATAAGTATAGCAAATGTTTTTGCATCTTCAGGATTAACGCTTCAAGAAACAATTGATATGATGAGTCAACCAGTTCAAATTGTAGATGGAATGTATGATAATTATACAGATAGTGTTTATGGTAATGAAAATGCAAATTATGGCAAT
>JAQUUM010000200.1 GCA_028693885.1 Bacilli bacterium | reverse complement strand
GTAATGTTATTTATCGTTGTTCCCGATATTGCTTGAGCTTCACGATTTTTATAGTATTGTAAATCAAGTTCTAATTGGTTTACATTGGACTTTTCTAGCTTAAGCAATTCTTCATTAAGAAATGCATCAACTCTTGTATCTTCTAAATCTTGTTCGAGTTGAGTTATTTCTGCTTGCAGTGCTTCAATTTCTGTCGCTTTTGAAGCAAGTTCAGCATTTAAACTATCAATTTCTTTGCTACTACATCCAGTTGCTAGCATTGTTCCAGCTATAGATAATATCATTAGATTCTTAAATATATTTTTCATTATAAATTGCCCCCTTTAAATAGATATTATGAATGTACTAATTATAAGTTGATAAAATATCATTATCAATTAAGAACGAAAAGATGATAACGTTTTCATATTAGTTGACCTTATACTATAATTAGGTATAATTATCTTTTAAGGAGTGATTTTGTGAAAAAAATATTTAAAGAGTTTGGAGACTTTATAAAAAGAGGTAATGTTCTAGATTTAGCTGTTGGAATGATAGTTGGAACAGCATTCAATGCAATTGTTAAAAGTTTGGTTAATGATATAATCATGCCAGTAATAGGTGTCATACTAAAAGTTAATGTTTCTGATGCTAAAGCAATTTTAGTACCTGCTCTTGTTGAGACAGTAAATGGAGTAGAGACTATAATTACTCCAGCAGTTACTATAAACTATGGTTCATTTATACAGGCAATAATTGATTTTTTGATAATATCATTTTCTGTATTCATTGCTATTAAAACAATAGTTAGTGTTAGGAAAAGATTTGATGAGTTAAAAAGAAAAGAAGAACAAGTAACAGAGGTTAAACAAGAAGTTAAGATTACTAAACAAGAAGAGATTTTAACAGAAATAAGAGATATTTTGAAAAGTAGTAAAAAAGAGGTTGATTAAAATCTCTTTTTTTTAATTTTAAAAGTAGTTGTTTTTTGATTTTTGATATCTTATAATTCTATCAATGGGGAGTAGCGAGAACCATTCAGTCTAAATCGTCAACACGATGTTTATCATCCGGTTTAGCTATCTAACAAGATTCGCAAGACCATGTTCGTTTTTCGAGCATGTTTTTATTTGTGAAAAGGGGTTGGAACTATGTTCAATAAAAGCAAAAAAGAGGTTTTAACATTATTAAAAAGTGATGAAAAGATAGGGTTGACGAAAGAAGAAGCCGAGGCTAGACTTGGTGAGTATGGGAATAATGAATTAACATCAAAGAAAAAGGTATCTTTATTTGTGAGGTTTTTACTTCAATTTAAAGATATTTTAGTTGTTGTCTTGTTACTTGCTGCTTTAGTATCAATAATTGTTGATCCAAGTGAATGGGTAGATAGTTTAATAATATTAGTCGTAGTTATTTTTAATTCAATATTAGGAGTTGTTCAAGAAAGTAGAGCTGAGAAATCTTTAGAAGCTCTTAAAAAGATGTCTTCTCCTTTATGCAAAGTCTTAAGAGATGGAAATATATTTCAAATAGAAACAAAGGATTTAGTTCCTGGAGATATAATTATGGTTGATGCAGGAGATTATGTACCTGCAGATAGTAGAATAATTGATTCATTTAATTTAAAAGTTGATGAATCAGCTCTTACTGGAGAATCGGTTCCTGTTGATAAAATAAGTTCAGAGATAAATAAAAAAGAACTTGCAATAGGTGATAAGAAGAATATATTATTCTCATCAACATTTGTCACTTATGGTAGAGGCAAAGCTATAGTATTTAATACAGGAATGAATACTGAAATAGGGAAAATTGCAACATTGCTTGATAGTGAAGAGCAGAAAGCAACTCCATTACAAAACAAGATGGAGCAAATAGGCAAAATGATGGGAATTGTTGCTATAGCGATATGTGCTGTAGTTTTTGTATTACAATATATTGCTGGTCAAGATATCCTAGAAGCCTTTAAAACAGCAGTAGCTTTAGCAGTAGCAGCCATTCCTGAAGGGCTTGCTGCAGTTGTTACAATAATATTATCAATTGGTGTAAGTAAGATGGTTAAACAAAGAGCAATTGTTAAAAAATTACCAGCTGTTGAAACACTAGGCTGTACATCAATTGTTTGTAGCGATAAGACTGGAACCTTAACACAAAACAAAATGACAGTGGTAGAAATATATGAAAGCAAAGCCTATAAATCAGAAGATTTTCCTAATTTAAATAGTACATTAGCAACATATGCTGCAATTTGTAGTGATGCTAAAGTTGAAGAAGTTGATGGGATTACTAAGCGTATTGGTGATCCTACTGAAACAGCCCTTATAGATGCTAACATTATCTTTGGTAAAGACAAAAAAGAAGATTATGAAAGGGTAAGCGAGATTCCTTTTGATTCAGAAAGAAAGATGATGAGTGTTGTTGTAAAAACAAAAGATGGCTTCTTAAGTATTACAAAAGGTGCCCCAGATGTAATTTTTGCTATTTCTGATGCTTCAAAAGAAATGGTTGAAGTAAATAATAACATGGCTTCTAGAGCTTTAAGAGTATTAGCAGTTGCTATAAAAACTTTTAAAGAAATTCCAAGTGATTTAAATGTTATAGAAAAAGATTTACATTTTGTTGGATTAATTGGAATGATTGATCC
>JAQUUM010000022.1 GCA_028693885.1 Bacilli bacterium | reverse complement strand
TGAAGGAAATTTTTGCTAGAAATAAGTTTGATGGAATTATACATTTTGCAGGGCTAAAAGCAGTTAGTGAATCAATTTCTAAACCACTTGAATATTATTATAATAACGTTGTTAGTACGATTTGTTTAATTAAGTGTGCTATTGAGTATAATGTTGAAAGGTTTGTTTTTTCATCATCTGCTACAGTGTATGGAGAAAATGAGAGTCCATTAAAAGAAACTATGGCAGTGGGGAAAACGACCAATCCATATGGAGAAACAAAAGTAATTAATGAAAAAATCTTGATAGATGCATCTGTAGCCTATCCTCATTTAGCCATTTCATTACTTAGATATTTTAATCCTATTGGTGCTCATCCAAGCGGATTGCTTGGTGAAGCTCCTAATGGTCTTCCTAATAATTTAATGCCTTTTATTACACAAGTTGCAAGTAATAAAATAAAATCATTAAAAGTTTTCGGAGATGATTATGAAACAGTTGATGGAACTGGTGTTAGAGATTATATTCATGTAATGGATTTGGCCAAAGGCCATATAAAAGCTTTAGAAAATATTAAGATAGGTGTTAATGTTTATAATTTAGGGACTGGTAAAGGGACATCTGTTTTAGAATTAATTAATGCTTTTGAAAAAATTAGTAATATTAAAATACCTTACGAAATAGTTGAAAGAAGAAAAGGTGATGTTGCAATATGCTTCGCAGATGCAACAAAAGCCTATAAAGAATTAGGTTGGAAAGCAGAACATACAATTGAAGATATGGTAAGAGATGCTTGGAATTTTGAGAAAAACTATAAATAATAAAAATAAATATTTAGTATTCAAATTGTTTTAAAAAATTTAATTCGTAGGGGTAATCATGATAAAAATTTTATATTTAGTAGGTGGCCCTATGAGTTTGGGCGGAATTGAATCATTTATAATGAATAACATTAGGCTTTTTGATACTAATAAATTTAAGATTGAGTTTGTAATTGATGGTTATGATTCTGGAATCCATGATCAAGAGATTTTAAATATGGGTATGAAAATTTATAATGTACCTAATAGAGGAAGACATCCAATTAGTAATTATAAACAAATTGATTCTATAATAGCTAATGGTAATTACGATATTATACATTCTCATTTAGATGCTATGGGGGCAATAGCACTTAAAATTGCAAAAAAGCGTAAAGTAAAGGTAAGAATTGCGCATAGTCATAATACAAGACATTTAACTAATAATGTCTTAAAATGGTTTTTGAATGAAATTGCAAGATTCTTAATTAAATTCTATGCAACTGATTATATAGCTTGTTCTTCATTAGCAGGAAAATGGTTATTTGGGAAAAAGAAAATAAAAAAACATCAAGTTAAAATTTTTCCAAATGCAATCGATTATGAAAAATTTATCTTTGATGAAGAGAAAAAAAAGGAAATAAAAAAAGAATATAAAATTGAAGATAAGTTTGTCATTGGTCATATAGGAAGATTTGATTATCAAAAAAATCATAAGTTTCTAATTAGATTGATTAAAAAGATTAATAGTAAAAAAAAGAATACTTTATTGGTGTTGATTGGAGATGGTCACTTGAAAAATAAAATAAAATCATATTCTCGAAAATTAAGTATTGAAAACAATATTTTATTTATCGATGCTTTAAAAAATATTTATGATTATTATAATATTTTTGATATCTTTTGTTTGCCCTCAAATTTTGAAGGCTTAGGTATTGTATTAGTTGAAGCTCAAGCAAATGGATTAAAGTGTATTGCTTCAACAAAAGTTCCGTTTGAAGTTAATATTTTAGGTAAAGTTGACTTTATTAGTAAAAACAAAATAAACTTATGGGTTAATCATATTGTGAATACTTCTAAATACGATAGGAAGGTTAACATAGTTGATATAGAAGAGTCTGGTTATTCAATCAAAAAACAATCAGAAGAATTACAAAATTATTATGATGCATTAGTTCTAGGTAGGGCAAAATTATGAAAAAAATTATTTTAAACCCTAAAGTTTATTTTGCTGTTATCTATTGTTTATTGTTTCTTATGTTTATTTCATATGCTTTTGCTTTATATAGATTTTATAGTGTATTTCTAGATGCTACTTTTATTTTATTGATTATTTGGTTTGCAGTTACAGCATATAAAAATTTTTTTAGAGATAGAATTCTGATCATTTTTATTTTGATATTGATTCCCTTTTTAGGGGCATTGATAGGCTTTAATATAGATATGTTTGAAAATAACTTTGCGGAGTATGGGGCGCTAATATCAATAATTTTAATTATTTATATTTCTTATGGTTCAAATATTGGATTAGATGAAATAAAGCATTTTAATAAACTATATTTCTTTTTACCGTTTATATTACTATTCGGACTATTTTTTGATTTTGCTATTACTAGTCATGGGGAATTAAAATTTGGTTTTGAGAATCAAAACAGTTTTGCTTTGTACATTTTAATAGTTTTCATGAATAATGTATTATGTTTATTTTTAGAGAAAAAAACAGTATTTAGGGTGATAGGTGGGATTTCATTACTTTTATCATTTGTTTTCTTGTATTTTACAGGATCAAGAACTTCTTTTATAATAGCAACAATGTTTGGAGTTTTGGCTGTATTTGTATTGCTAAGGAAAAACATTAACAAAGTTGTTTTTCAATCTATGATATTTATAGCAATGTTATTTCCAATTATTTTTCCTATTGTTTATATGGTTGCTTGGAATTTGCTTGGATCTTCAAATATAAGTTTTTTAGGAAGAACGGTTTTTACAAATAGAGAGCTTCTTTGGATTGAAGTTCCAAATAACCTTCCCCTTTTCTTAAGTAGTAATTATCTTAATATGGATGATTTCTTATATACTTCTCAAGGAGGACATAATATATATTTCAGTTTTGTTTGGGGATATGGTATAACTTCGTTTTTAATTTTTACTGGTTATTTTTTAACTATGATTTCTAAAAAAATATGTAGCAATAATAAACATATTAATAAAATTTCAATTATTGCCTTTGCTTTACTTTTTTTACATGGTTCATTTGAAGATACTTTTTATAGAAATATTTGGGTTATCGTTTTTGGCTTTCTATTTTTTATGATGAGTACAAAAGATGAAACTAATAAAGAAGTAATGTTTGGTGAGAAAGAGGTTGCATTTTGATTAGAAATAAATTAAATGTGCCTGTATTATTGTTTGTTTTTTCAAGACCTGATACTTTAAAAAAAGTATTTGAAGTTTTAAAGAGAGTAAAACCTAATGTTTTATTTTTAGTTTCTGACGCACCAAGAGAGTTTGTTGAAGGTGAAAAAGAAAGAGTTATGGAAAGTAGAAAAGTTGTTTCTGAGATTGATTGGGAATGTAGTGTAATTAGATTATATGAAACGGTTAATCAAGGATTGTATAAAATGTTGTGGTCGTCTATGGATAAAGTTTTTAAAGATTATGATAGGTGTATAATTTTAGAAGATGATGTAGTACCTAGCGTATCGTTTTTCTATTTTATGGAAGAACTTCTTGAAAAATTTAAAGATGATCAAAGGATTCAACAAATATCTGGGATGAATTTTTTAGATGTATATCCTAAAAATTTAAATTGCAGTTACTTTTATTCAAAAGAAACTTCAATTTGGGGATTCGGTTTATGGAGAAGAACTTACCTTAGTTTTGACCGTGAGCATAGTTATGGTAAGAATGAATATATATTAAAATGTCTAAAGAAAAACATGGATCGTTCTATTTATAAAAGAGTTGTAAATTATGTGAAATATGGTGAAAGCGATGGTCATAAAGCAGGATTTGAATATTATTTCGGATTAGACAAATTTTTGAATAGTAGAGTCTCAGTTGTTTCAAAATATAATATGATTTCAAATATTGGATGCGTTAATGAGTCGCAACATGAGAACTCTTACATTACTATGCCAAAGGAAGTTCAAAAAATGTATTATATGAAAACATATGAACTTAATTTTCCGTTAGTGCATAATGAATATTTTATAGAAGACAAAGATTATGCAAAAAAAGCTAGGAAAATAACAGGTGTCGGACATCCATTAATAGCTTTTAGAAGAAAAGTTATAACAGCTTTAAAACTATTAAGATATGAAGGTATTATTGGATTGAAGCATAAATTAAAGAAGAAAAAAAGGAATAAAAAAGAGACGTGAAACAAAAATGAATGAACCAATTAAGGATATAAAAATAGAATCAAACAATAGAATTAAAACCGCAGCTGTTTTCTCATATTTTTTAATTATTTTAAATATTCTTTTTGGGGTTATTTATTTGCCTTGGATTATTTCAAATGTGGGGAAATCTAGTTATGCGATATATACTTTAACTCTTTCAATAATTAGTTTTTTCTCGATTGATTTTGGATTAGGTGAAACTATATCAAGATATGTTTCAAAGTATAAATTTGAAAATAATGATGATAAAATGAGAGAATTATTTAATGCAATAACAAAAATATTTTTAGTTATTGCATCAGTGATTTTTTTGAGTCTAATGGTTATATATTTTAATATAGATAAAATATATGCTGAATTAACTCAAAATGAATTATCTAAATTTAAAAACGTATTTATTTTTTCAGCCTTATTTTGTTCATATCATGTCTTTTTTAGTCCGTTCAATGGTATTTTAATTGGTAACGGTAGATTTATATTTATTAAAATTGTTGAATTAATAAATAAGTTAACGATTATTGTTGCAACTACGATTGCGTTAGTCTTTGATTTTGATGTTTATGGGTTGGTTTTTGCTTATATTGCAGCTGGAACGGTTACAATTATAGTTAAATTTATTTATATACTTAAGAATAGATTATTTGATTTTAAAATTGTTAAAGTTAGTAAGAAAATGTATAAATCAATCATTACATTTTCTGGTTGGACTATGATTGTAATTGTTGCTCAAAGATTAACATATAATATAGTTCCATCATTATTAGGGTTTTTTTCTGGAACCAATGAAATTGCACTTTTTACAATTGCTTTGTCAATTGAAGGATATATATGGACCTTTTCTAATGCTTTAAATGGACTTTTCTTGCCTAAAATAACTAAACTAAATATTGATGGGAAAATTGATGAAATAAATCAAACAATGGTTTCAGTTGGTAGGTTTCAATTATTCTTTATGGGATTAATAATTTTAGGCTTTTATTTATTAGGACCTGAATTTGTAAATCTATGGGTTGGTGCGGATTTAGAATCTGCAGCATTCGTTGGTTTTTTCTTAGTAGCTGCAGGTCTCTTTACGTATACCTTTGGAATAGCTTATACATATTTATTAGTGGTTAAAAAAGTAAAATATTATGCAGTATCGTTAGTAATTTCTTTAGTGATAACATTAATTTCAGCAATTTTTCTAATTCCAAATTATGGAGCGTTAGGCGCAGCAATTTCAATTTTCATTGGTAGCATGATTGGCCAAGTAATAATTATGAGCATTTTTTACCATAAAATAATTGGCTTTAATATGTTAAACTTTTATAAAAAAGTTCATTTAAGATCAATCATACCTATGGTGGTTACTTTTGCATTTGGTATATTTGTAAAACAAGTAATAGATGAATTTTCGATTAAAAACTTGGTTGTCAAAATTGTACTTATTAGTTTAGTTTATGTAGTTTTTAGTTTTGTTTGTATTTTAACAAAAGAAGAAAGAAATAGAGTTTTGAAATTTAGATGGAGTAGTTTATGGAAGAAAAATTAACTAAAGTAAGCATAATAATTCCTACATTTAATGATCAAGAAACAATTTCAAAATGTTTAGAAAGCATTTTAAATCAAGATGAAGAAAATATTGAAGTAATTGTAGTTAATGATGGCTCAACTGATAGTACTCTTTCAATAATAGAAAAATACAGAGAGAAAGATAAAAGAATATTTATTTTTAATCAAAAAAATTCTGGTTCTGCTATTGCAAGAAATGAGGGTGTTAAACTAGCAAAAAGTGAATACATTTTATTTGTAGATGCAGATGATTGGATTGATAATAATTATGTTAGCATCTTATTAGAAAAAGCTAGTAATACAAAAACTGATATGGTTTTTTGTGGGATGAGGTTATACGAACCTAATGATAATGATTTAAAAACTTTTAAAGAAGAAGTAACGTTTTCAAAAAGTATAAGTGATAAAGAATTGTTGCATCAATATCTTATTGAAATGTATATAAATGGTTCTTTACATGGGCCAATAAGTAAACTTTACAAGACTTCAATTATCAAACAAAATAAAATACTTTTTCCGGATTTTAGACGTTCGCAAGATATATTATTTAATTTAGATTATATTAAGCACATTAATAGTATTGAAGTAATTAATAATACATTTTATAACATTCGTTTATCTAATAAACGAATAAAAATAAAAAAGAAAAATGATTATAAACATTTACAGGCATTAAATAATTATTTTGATTTAATAATTTTTCTTGAAAATAAAATTAATGGGTTATTAATATATTGGCATCTATACGATAAATATATTAAAGAAGTAAATTATACTCATTTTAAAATGCTTGTTGATCATTTACTTCATTTATCTTCTAATAAAACAAAAAATATTAAAAAACGAATTTACCAAATTTTAAATCAAGAGTTAACTTTAAAAATAGTAAATAATGTCGATATCAAGATAATTAGATATAAAATAATTAAACGATTAATGTATAAAAAAAGAGTATTATTATTAATACTTATGCTTAAACTTCAAGGTTTAGTTAATAGAATTAGAAGAAAATAATATAAGAATATAGGTTAGAAAGAAGGAATATTTGTGAATAGTTTTTTAAGCGAAGAAGAATTGAAATCTTTAGGATTAAATTCTTATGGTAAAAATGTCTTAATAAGTAGATTCGCAAGAATTTATTCGGCAAATAAAATTTCAATTGGGTCAAATGTTAGAATTGATGATTTTTGCATATTAAGTGGTAAGATTAATTTAGGAAACAATATTCATATTGCAGCTTATGCTGCAATGTATGCTGGAGATGCGGGTATAGAGATGCATGATTTTTCGGGTTTATCATCAAGAGTGACAGTCTATGCTGTTACAGATGATTATTTAGGAGATTATTTAACTAATCCTACTATACCTAGTAATTTTAGAAATGTGATTTCTGAAAAAGTGATAATTAAAAAACATGCATTAATAGGTGCTACTTCAGTAGTTTTACCTGGAGTGATTTTAGAAGAGGGAAGTGCATTTGGATCGATGACTTTAATCAATAAATCTTCTCTTCCTTGGAGTGTTAATGTAGGTCAACCTGCTAGATATGTAAAAGAGAGAAGTAAAAATTTATTGTTATTAGAAGAAGAATATTTAAGTGGGATTAGAAATGAAAAGAATTAATGTAACTCAATCATCTTTACCAAGTTATGAAAAGTATATAGAAAAAATTAGAAGTTTATGGGATACTAAATTTCTAACTAATATGGGTGTTTTCCATATGGAGTTAGAAAAGAAGTTGATAGAATATCTTAAAACTCCTTATATATCGCTATATTCAAATGGCCATATTGCTTTAGAATATGCTCTTGAATCTTTGGAGAGAAAAGGTGAAGTTATCACTACTCCATTTACTTTTGTTTCAACAACTCATGCAATTGTTAGAACTGGTAATATTCCTATTTTTTGCGATATTAAAGAAAGTGATTATACAATTGATGAAACTAAAATTGAAAGCTTAATTACCGATAAAACTATAGCTATATTACCTGTGCATGTTTATGGTAATGTTTGCAATGTAGAAGAAATTGAGAAGATTGCCCAAAAACATAATTTAAAAGTAGTATATGATGCAGCTCATGCTTTTGGAGTAAAATACAAGGGAAAAGGGATTGCAACTTACGGGGATATTTCAATGTTTAGTTTTCATGCAACAAAAGTATTTCATACAGGTGAAGGTGGAGCCTTAACTTATAATAACATAGCTCTAAAACAAAAATTTGAAGTTTTAAAAAACTTTGGAATTATTTCTCAAGAAGAGGTATCTTATGTTGGTGGAAATGCTAAATTAGATGAATTCAGAGCTGCTATGGGATTATGTAATCTTGAAATTGCTGATGAAGAAATTTCAAAAAGAAAAGCAGTATTTGAAAGATATGAAGAGAATTTAAAGGGAATAAAAGGAATAAAATTGAATTTGAGACAACCAGAGGTTGTTCAAAATTATGCTTATTTTCCAGTTTTATTTGATAATTATAAATTAACTAGAGATCAAGTTTTCATATTATTAAAAGAAAATGAAATTTATGCTAGAAAATATTTTTATCCTTTAACAAGTAGTTTTAAAGCATATAGTAATTTATTTGAAATGCAAGAAACTTTAGTAGCATTAAAAATAACTGATAATATTCTTTGTTTACCAATGTATGCTAATTTAGAAATTAGTGATGTAGATAGAATCTGTGATATTATAAAAGAAGGAGAGAGTAAAATATGAAAGGAATCATATTAGCTGGCGGGAAAGGCTCAAGGCTTTACCCAATGACTAAAGTTATTTCAAAACAATTATTACCTATTTATGATAAACCCTTAATATACTATCCACTTTCAGTTTTGATGCTAGCTGGTATTAGAGATATACTGATAATCTCAACACCAGAAGATACTCCTCTTTATGAAAGGTTATTCAAAAACGGAAATTCTTTAGGATTGAATATTAGTTATGCGGTTCAAAAAGAACCAAGAGGGCTAGCAGATGCTTTTATAATCGGAGAATCTTTTATTGAAAGTGATAGTGTTTGTTTAATTCTTGGAGATAATCTTTTTTATGGACAAGATCTGACAAAAGTATTAAATACCGCAAAAGAAGTCAAAGAAGGTGCTGTAATTTTTGGTTATCCTGTCAAAAACGCTTCTTCATTTGGAGTCGTAGAATTTGATGAATCAAATAAAGTAATTTCGATAGAAGAAAAACCAAGTAATCCAAAATCTAATTACGCAGTACCTGGTTTATATTTTTATGATAATAAGGTTGTTGAGATTGTTAAAAATATTAAACCTTCTGAAAGAGGAGAGATTGAAATTACTTGTGTAAATAATGAATACTTGAAAATGAATATGTTAAATGTTGTATTACTAGGTAGAGGTATGGCTTGGCTAGATACTGGAACGCCAACGGGCTTATTAAATGCATCACAATATGTTGAAACTATTCAATCTAGGCAAGGCTTTTATATTTCTTGTATAGAAGAAATTGCTTGGAGAAGAGGTTTTATAACTGAAGAACAACTTTATACTATTGGAAAAAGTTTAAAGATGACTGAGTATGGTCAATATATTCTTTCTTTAACAGATTTTAAAAAGAGGGTTATAAAATGAAAATATTAGTAACTGGTGGAGCGGGCTTTATTGGTGGAAACTTTTGCCATTATTTAGTTGATAAGTATCCTGATTATAATATTGTAGTATTAGATGCTTTAACTTATGCGGGCAATTTAGAAACTTTAGCATCAATAATAAATAAAAATAATTTTAGGTTTGTAAAAGGAGATATCACTGATAGAAAAGAAGTGTTCAAACTTTTTGAAACTGAAAAGTTTGATATAGTTGTTAATTTTGCTGCTGAATCACATGTTGATAGATCAATCGAAAATCCAGAAATCTTTTTAAAAACAAATGTTATTGGAACTCAAGTATTAATGGATGCATCAAAAAACTATAAAGTTAAAAGATTTCATCAAGTATCAACTGATGAAGTATATGGCGATTTACCGTTAAATAGACCTGATTTATTGTTTACTGAAACTACACCTCTTAAAACTTCAAGTCCATATTCAGCTTCAAAAGCTTCAGCTGATTTATTAGTAAATGCATATTATAGAACTTTTAAAATGCCAATTACCATTTCGAGGTGTTCTAATAATTATGGTCCTTATCAATTTCCTGAAAAGTTAATTCCTTTAATGATTAAAAATGCTTTAGAGAATAAGAATTTACCAGTTTATGGTAAGGGAGAAAATGTTAGAGATTGGCTACATGTCTATGATCATTGTACTGCTATTGATTTAATTATCCATAAAGGTAAAATTGGAGAAATTTATAATATCGGTGGGCATAATGAAAAAACTAATATTGATGTTGTTAAAACTATTTTAAAAGAATTAAAAAAGCCAACTAGTTTAATAAACTATGTTACTGATAGACCGGGGCATGATTTAAGATATGCAATTGATGCAAGCAAAATCGAAAATGAATTAGGTTGGAAACCTAAATATAATTTTGATTTAGGGATTAAACAAACGATTAAATGGAATATTGATAATCAAAAATGGCTTAAGAACATTGAAACTGGGGAATATTTAAGATTTATGGAAAAGCATTATAATAAGTGATAGGAGTTCAATAGGAGAAAAGTATGAACAATTTATATGAAAGACTTGTAGAAAAAAAAGAAAGTATGTCGTTAATTGGTTTAGGATATGTAGGAATGCCTATAGCTGTTGCTTTTAGTAAAAAAGTAAGAGTAATAGGTTTTGATATTAGTAAAGAAAAAGTTGCTTTATATAAACAAGGAATTGATCCAACTAAAGAAGTTGGTAATGATATTATTAAAAAAACTACAGTAGACTTTACTTGTGAAGAAAAGAAACTTAGAGAGGCTAAGTTTCATATAGTAGCAGTACCTACTCCTGTTAATAAAGATCATACACCTGATTTAAGACCAGTTGAAGGAGCTTCAACTATTCTTGGTAGAAACCTCACTAAAGGTTCTATTGTTGTTTATGAATCAACAGTATATCCAGGAGTAACAGAAGATATTTGTGTACCAATTCTAGAAAAAGAATCAGGTTTAAAATGTGGGATTGATTTTAAAGTAGGGTATTCTCCTGAAAGAATAAATCCAGGAGATAAAGTTCACCGTCTAGAAACTATTATAAAAATAGTTTCAGGAATGGATAAAGAAACGCTAGATACAGTTGCAAAAGTCTATGAATTAGTAGTAGAAGCTGGAGTTTATAAAGCTAGCTCTATCAAAGTGGCTGAAGCAGCCAAAGTAATTGAAAATTCTCAAAGAGATATCAATATTGCTTTTATGAATGAACTATCAATTATTTTTAATAAATTAGATATAGATACAAAGGCAGTATTAGAGGCGGCTGGTACTAAATGGAATTTCTTGAAATTCTCACCAGGCTTAGTAGGAGGACACTGTATAGGCGTAGACCCATATTATTTAACTTATAAGGCAGAAGAAGTTGGTTATCATTCTCAAATCATATTATCAGGTAGAAGAATAAATGATGATATGGGTAAATATATCGTTGAGAATTTGATTAAAAAGTTAATCAAAGCAGATGTTTCTGTAAAGCATGCAAGAATTGCTATTCTAGGTTTTACTTTTAAAGAAAATTGTCCTGATACTAGAAACACAAGAGTAATTGATATAGTTAATGAATTAAAAGAATATGGAATAACACCTTTGATTGTAGATCCTGTGGCGGATATTAATGAAGCTAAACATGAATATGGATTTACTTTTAATAAAATGGAAGAAGTAAAAGAAATGGATGCAATCATTATTGCGGTTAGCCATGATGAATTTAAATCATTAAATGTTAATGAGTTAAATAAGATGTATAATAATAAAAATTTAAATAAAGTTTTATTAGATATAAAAGGTATGTTTGATAAAGATGTTTTAGAAGCAAGTGGATATAAGTATTGGAGACTTTAATAAATACATTAACAATTAAATTATTTAAAAATAGTTTAATTAAACAAAAGGAGCAATATGAAAAAAATTCTAATTATTTCAAATATGGATATTACAATATATTTGTTTAGAAAAGAAATTATAAAAAGACTAGTGGATGAAAAGTATAGAGTAATAATTTTATGCCCAAATGGTGAAAAATTAGAGTATTTTTCAAAAATAGGTTGCGAGATTGTAGATTTAAAAATGAATAGACAT
>JAQUUM010000199.1 GCA_028693885.1 Bacilli bacterium | reverse complement strand
CTACCTTCGTAATACCAACCATCAAAAATTGATGTATCGCTATAAGGAGGTTCTATATATCTAGCATTTTCTCCTTCAATAATATCTTCTCTATGATAAATATCACCCATAGTGGCAATATAAGTCACAACAAAAGTTTTTTGGTTTGGTTTTTCAGCCTCCCATGCAGAAACTAAAACCATATCTTGATTAATTGGTAAATTTAAATCAAAATATCCATTATTAAATAACCATCCCGTGAATACAAAACCAGTCTTTTGTGGTATAGCTACTCTTGGAGCATAACTTCCTTTATCAATATCAGCTTTATAGAATACTTCGCCATCTACCACAAATTGAATATTTACTTTTTCTAAAGTTGATTCTTGCCAACCAGCAAATAAATTTAAATCAGAATTTATCGGATTATTAAAATTAAATAATTCTTCACCTAGGAACCATCCAGTAAATTGCATTCCTTTTAAAGAAGGATTTTCAAAAGGTTCAATAAACTGTCCCTTAGGAACTTCAACTTTTCTAAATAATTTACCAGCTATTGTAAAGAAAGAAACTGTATAGTTAGGAAGTTTTACAGGGCGCCAATTAGCTATAAGAATTAAATTATCTCTTACAGGCATAGAAAAATCAAATAATTTTTCTCCAAAATACCAACCGTCAAATTCATATCCAGTTCTAATTGGATTTTCCACAGGTTTTAAATAACCATTTTCTGCAACAGGAACTTCAGCGTAAATTTTGCCTGCACCATACATGAAAACAACTTTAAACAATCTCAAATCTACATTTTTCCATTTAGCAACTAAAGTAAGATCTGACTGAATAGGTGTATTAGAATTAAAAACTTCGCTTCCTAAATACCAATTTTCAAACTCTACACCATCACGCCTTGGAATAGCTAAATTTGAAACTCTTTCACCATCATTAACAAAAACTTGCCCCAATCTATTTCCGGATGCATCAACTAAGTTAACTGAATGTTGCTTAGCTCCTGGGACTAAAGCTGAAGAAGAATATATTCCTTTTTCTTTTTCAATTGAAAGTTTAGCTTTAACATCTAATATTGATTTTCCTAAATCTCTAATCATTTCATTAGTTGACTTAGAAGGATTAATATATAATCTACTAAACAATTCTTGATTTTTCGAATTATTTGACAATTTAATAATTGAATGATAATTATGGTCGGTTAAAACTTCAATAAAAAACATTCTTTTAATGCTAGCAAAAAATAAGATAATTGAAAATAAAACAAAGCCACCAGCAACTCCGTAATATACAATCGGTTGTATAGGTAAGGTAGGAGCAACACTCGGAACTACAAAAGCAGCAATAAGTGCTAACAAAGCAAAGAAAATCAAAAATGCACCAAATTTTCGCATTCCAGTTCTAATTGTTTTACCATAGCCTGAAGAAATTCTACCATTAACATCTTGAATAGGTGTTTCTTGCCATGTTAAACCTTTAGTACTCTTACCTTTCTTTAAAGATAAAAATATAAACCGCAAATTAGTAATTACAAAGAATCCAATTCCTTTTGGATTTGTAATTTTAAAACTTTCAAAAACTTTATAGACTTCTTCGTTTTTACATAATGGTATTTTTTTTGCTATATTAATCTCTTTTCTTTTACTCACTTTAAAACCTCCTATAAAATCTTATTCTTATGATATCACTTTTTTAATTTCTTTTCAAGTATATTAATTGTTTAAGCTTGGATTATGGGAAAATAAATTCAACTGTCTCAATTTGAGAAGTTGTTTTCTTATAAACCGATGCAGTAAGTGTTTGATTATTTCCTACTACAACCTTACCTAATTCAATTCTAACTTGATAAATATATATTAGATCTATTTCATTTAATCTAAGTATAATATCACCCGGTTCAATCAAAGCATTTGCTCCAACCGAATCAGGATTTACAGTAGTCACATAAACTCCATAATCTATACCCTCAGGAATTTCATATAGATTATCATCTCTTTCTAGAATTTCTTTAACTGTCATAGCAACCAAACCAAACGAAGCTCTAACAGGAGTTTGTCCATTTTCTAAAGTCGAAAGTTGCGGAGTTATTATATGACTAGGTATTGCAAATCCCATCGATTCAATAGAATCTGCGACCATTTTTAATGTATTTATGCCGATGATTTCTCCTCTCAAATTAAGAAGTGGGCCTCCACTATTTCCGTGGTTAATAGCACCATCATGTTGAATATATTCAGAATGCCAATCACCAATTCCATCTCCATCTAAATCATCATTAATATATCTTTTTGGATAGGAAACAATCCCTAATGTTGAAGTCCCAAAATACTCAGTTCCATTAGGATTGCCTAAGGCTATTACAAATGTTCCTGATTTAATATCGGAAGTATTGCCAAATAATAAAGGTTCAAAATATTCATTGAACTTAAAACTAACTACTGCAAGATCTGTTTTGTCATCAAATGCAACTAAACTAGCATCATATTCTTTATCTTTTGATCCAATATATACTTTTATATAACTAGAGTTCTCAATTACATGTCTATTAGTAACTGCGTAATATAAATATTCTTTTATATTTTGTTGATCATAATTTTCATCATATTCAATAATATCTAAATCATTGTTAATAATCATAACTTTGTAAATAACC
>JAQUUM010000198.1 GCA_028693885.1 Bacilli bacterium | reverse complement strand
AAGGTATTGGTGATATTATGAATAACAAATTAGTAAGAGCGATTACAAGTAGAGATGAGGATTTTGCAAAATGGTATACAGATTTATGCTTAAAAGCTGAATTGATGGATTATTCAAAAGCAAAAGGATTTATTATATATAGACCATATGGTTATGCTTTGTGGGAAGGAATTCAAGCATTTCTAGATAGAAGATTTAAAGAGACTGGACATGAAAATGTTTATATGCCTTTGCTTATCCCACAATCTTTATTTCAAAAAGAAGCTGACCATGTTGAAGGATTTGCACCTGAATGCGCTGTAGTAACTTTTGGAGGCAAAGAGGAATTAACAGATCCTTTAGTTATTAGACCAACCTCAGAAGTACTATTTTGTGATCATTATAGTAAGGTTGTTAGTACTCATCGTGATTTACCAAAACTATATAATCAATGGTGTTCTGTTGTAAGATGGGAAAAAACAACTAGACCTTTCCTAAGAGGAAAAGAATTTTTATGGCAAGAAGGCCATACTATTCATGCGACTGAGGAAGAAGCAAGAGAAGAAACTCTAAGAATGCTAGATATATACAAAGAAGTAGGCAAGGAATTACTTGCAATTCCTTTTGTTACAGGTAGAAAAACTGAAAAAGAAAAATTTGCAGGAGCTTTGGAAACATATACTGTAGAGGCTTTGATGCATGATAATAAAGCATTGCAATCAGGAACAACTCACTATTTTGGTGATGGATTTGCAAAAGCTTTTGATATAAAATTTCAAGATAAAGATAATACTTTAAAATATGTTCACCAAACTTCCTGGGGAGCATCAACTAGGTTAATTGGAGCTATGATAATGGTTCATGGGGATGATGAAGGGTTAGTAATACCTCCTTATCTTGCACCACTTCAAGTGGTTATAATCCCTATTCAATCTCAAGTTCCAATTGTATTAGAAACTTGTAATAAAATATTAACTAAAATTAAAGAAAAAGGAATAAGAGTAAAATTAGACGATAGTGATAGAACTCCTGGTTGGAAATTCGCAGAATATGAAATGAAAGGTATTCCTGTTAGAATTGAAATTGGTCCAAGAGATATCGAAAAAAATCAAGCTACCATTGTATATAGACATACTAGAAATAAAGAATTTATTTCACTTGATACAATTGAAGAAAAATTGCCTAAGATTTTTGAAACTATGCATCAAGAGTTATATGATAAAGCACTAGAGAATGTAAAAAATAATACAAGAATTGCATATACTTATGATGAATTCAAAAAAATAATTGATGAATTAGGTGGATATGTAAAAATGATGTGGTGTGGTGATGAGACTTGTGAAATAAAAATAAAAGAAGAAACAACAGCAACAGCAAGATGTATCCCTTTCGAACAAGAAAATTTAGGAGATGTTTGCCCTGTTTGTGGTAAAAAAGCCACAAAGATGGTTTTATTTGCAAAAGCTTATTAATTTTAGGTACATTTAAACTAAATATGGTATAATAAGTTATAGAGAAATCTTCAAAAGAAGGTGATTAGTGTGAGAAAAAATAGATTATTAATATTAGTATTAACTTTAATTTTAGGAATGTTTTTGTCTGGATGTGAGTTCGTAGATTATATTAATAATATAAATAATGGTCCGGAGATTGTAACGCCTATTGAAGAAGATGCTGATGATGCTGCTCTTTTAGCAAACTTACTAGCTGAGAAAGATTTACTCGAAGCAGAGATTTCTCAACTTGAAATTGATAAAACGACTTTAACAAGTGAAATTACAACTTTAGGCCTTCAAAAAAATGACTTGCTAACTGAAGTAACAAACTTAGAGGAAGTTGTAGATTCTTTAAACGATTTAATTATTTCTAAAAATTTAACTATAGATGGTTTAGATTTAGAGATTACAACTAAGAATAATACTATTCTAGATTTAAACACTCAAATCGAAAGTAAAAATACTGAGATTTTAAGTTTAGAGGCTCAAATAATTGAGTATGAAGAAGATGTTTTATATGTTGAAGATTTAACAAATCAAATAACTCAACTTGAATCTGATAAAACTACTTTAGAGTCAACTAAGGCGAGCTTAGAAAGCGAATTATTATCTTTAAATACTACTAAAACTAGTTTATTATCTGAGATTTCAAATCTAAATTCTCAAAAAACAATTCTAACAAATACAATCAATACACTTAATTCACAGGTTAGTACTTTAGAAAATGATAAAGCTGTATTGGAATCAGAAATAGCAAGTTTAAATCAAGAGTTACTTGACTTAGAGGCACAAGCTGCAAACTATTATTTGGAGTTATTTGATTTATTTAATGAAATTTCTATAGAGGTAATGAAAGCAAATGTTGTAGTTAAAACTTATAAAAATGCAACATCTCTTGGTTCTGGAAGTGGTATTATTATGAAAGAGGATACAACATATTATTATTTGCTAACAAATAATCATGTTGTATATATGGAAGGCTATACAGGACTAACTTATAAGGTGGTTGATTATAGAGGAAATGAATATGTTGGAACATTAATGTTTAGAGATGCTAATCATGATTTAGCTTTATTAAGAATTGTGAAAGATATTAATAAACCAGTTTTAAAAGTTATGGTTTTAGATACAGTAAATCCTGCGGTTAATGCTAGAATTGTGGCTAT
>JAQUUM010000197.1 GCA_028693885.1 Bacilli bacterium | reverse complement strand
ATTTTATTTAAAAACCATCTAGTAAAATTCATTACTGAATGAGATTGTATTAATTCGTTTCTATTCATGTTTTTAATTGCTTCATTATAATTATAATAATATTAATAACCTATTTTTGTACAATATCCTCTAGTTGTGTTTTTTATTTTTTAAACAGTGTATTGATAAAGATTTCACGAATATAATCATCTGTACCAAATCCTGTGTTTGAATCGGCATATATGAATTCATACTCATTGGTATCTTCAATATAATATGTTTTTAATGAATTTTTGCTCAAGAAACTGTTGATTATTGCTGATGGGAAAAAGTACAAATCTTATGCGATGAAAGACGGATATTTTGGGCAGTTTTTTTGCGAGGAATCATATGATAGAATTGTAACTGCTAAACTAAAATGGGTTCTTTCCATAGTTAGTTGATTTTATATAAAATATATGATATAATAGTAGTAATATCAATATATAAGGAATTAATTTAATGGATGAACTAATAAAATTATTAGATGAAAAATTGGAATATATAGATCATGAAATAAAAGGCGATACAATTTATATACAAGTAAGTTCTTGCAGGGAAAAAGCTGTGTGTCCTTACTGCGGACAATCATCAGATAAAGTGCATTCTAGATATATAAGAACCTTTCAAGATCTTCCAATACAAGGGAAGAAGGTTGTTTTGGAATTATTAAACAGAAAGTTTTTTTGTAAAAATACTGAATGTGGATATAAAACATTTGCTGAAAGATTTTCTTTTTACATTAATAAAGCAAAAAAAACAAAGAGATTGGAAAATGAAATAGCCAAATTATCATTAAATTGCAGTTCAATAGCTGCGTCCCGATTACTTAAAGGAAGTGTTGCAAATGTAGGTAAAAGTACTATTTGCAATATCTTAAAAAAAAGGCGGACTAATAATTAATAAACATTTAGTTAATCAAGTTTGTATTGATGACTTTGCAATAAAAAAACATCAAAGATATGGAACTTTAATGATTGATATAGTTACTCATAATATTATTGATATGATTGAATCAAGAGATTATTTATCTGTGTCCAATTGGCTTAAAACATATAAAAATTTAAATGTAGTATCACGTGACGGCTCAATAACTTATAGTAATGCCATAACAGAAGCTCATCCAGAAGCTGTACAAATTAGCGACAGATTTCATTTATTAAAAAATTTAACTGATTATTCGAAAGAGTATTTGAAGACAAAGTTGAAACAAAATATAGTTATACCAGTTAATTCGGATATCAAAATAATCAATGAACTGAAAGCAAAGCCATTAAAAGCTGATAAAGAAACCTTTAAAACAGTAAGAGAAAAAACACATGAACAAAAAGTATTGCAAAAAAAATTGATAAGTAATGAAGTTAAAGAATTAAAAAAAACAGGCATCAGTAAAGTGGAAATTGCAAGAAGAACCGGGTTATCAATTAATACTGTAAATAATTATCTAAATAAAAATTTCAATCCGGTTTATGCATCTTACGGCATGAAAAAATATGGAATTTTAAATCCATATATTGATGAAATCAATTCTCTTTTAGATAAAAAAGTTGTCGGAAAAAGAATAGAAGAAATAATTCGTTTAAAGGGATATAATGGTTCTTCATCAAATTTCCGATACTATGTTACTTCTTATAATAAGCAAAGAAAAACAATCAAATCAGAAGAAAGACAGAAATCGAAAGAGGTAATTAAAAGGGCATATCTTTTTAAATTACTATATAAGCCATTAGCTAAAGTTAAATCAATAAGCCAAAAACAATTTAAGGATATTTGTAAATTCTATCCTTGTTTTAAAAAAATACATAAAATTGTATGGCAGTTCAAAACAATATTATCTGACAAAAAGATTTTAGAATTAGATAAATGGCTAATTGATGCCGAAGCATTAAAAATAGATAAAATCAACAGCTTTATCAACGGAATTAACCGAGATATTGAAGCAGTACAAAATGCTATTATTTATGATTATAGTAATGGACTGGCAGAAGGAAGTGTTAATAAAATGAAAGTGATTAAACGGATAATGTACGGCAGATGTGATTTTAAAACATTGAGACAAAAGGTATTAAAACTTGAAGAACTGAGGCATATCAACTAACTATGGAAAGAACCCTAAAATGGACAGATTATGACAAACAAAATTCCCTACTTTAAATACAAATATTTGAAGTAAAAAGCCTATGAAAAAACAAAAACGCCCTTTATGTTTATGGAAAACTGTTGTTACGACAAGACAGAAATGCTGGTTACGGCAATGGTAAGAAAAAATTTATTGGGTGAAATTGTACACTGTTCGGGCGCTTACACACACGATTTAAGAGAGGAGATTACAAAAGGCAATATCAACAGGCATTACAGGCTTAGAAATTATATAAACAGAAATTGTGAAAATTACCCTACTCATTCGTTGGGACCTATAGCAAAGATACTTAATATTAACAGGGGAAACCGTTTAGTTTCTCTTGTATCGGTAGCATCAAAAAGTGCAGGTATTAAAACCTATTTAAAGGAAAACTAAAACGCCGAAAAGGACCTTTTAAATTATAATTTCAAGCAAGGCGATATTGTAAATACTGTTATTACCTGCGCAAACGGAGAAACTATTTCGCTTATGCTTGATACAA
>JAQUUM010000196.1 GCA_028693885.1 Bacilli bacterium | reverse complement strand
ACTTCAATATCGCTTATAGCAACATGTGCTAATTCTTCAATATCGTAAGTAACAGTTTTTTCATAAACCAAAGCACTATCTTTATAAGCTTTTAAAACAACTGTATTTCTACCAAGTTTTAAATAATAATTCAGTAAATACTCAGATACTATTTCACTAGATGTAAAAGTATATTTACTATTTACATTTATTTCCAAAGTATCCATTTCATATGGTAAATTATTACCCCATAGTAGTTTATAATCACCTTCAACAAACTCAACTTTTACATTGCTAATTAAAGGCACAACCGTTACATCTACATTATGAGTAATACTGCCATCAAAAATTAAATCATCGTTAATATCAGTTACTTTTAAATTAACTGAGTTATCACCAGCAATTACATAATCTGTGATTTCTAATTCACTTACTACATCAGTAACAGTTCTTGCTAAAGAATCATTTACATAAACTTGCATACTCTTAATTAAATTAGTAGGGTAATCAACTGACCATTTTAAAATATGACCAAACTGAGTAGTTTCTACTCTTAAGTCACTAATAGAGTTTAAAACCCCTTCTGTTGCATAAGTAAGAGCACCTTCAGTATTAGTTCTAGAAATTGCGGTTAATGCGTAAGTATAAGTTTTACCTGTTTCAGCTGTTTCATCAATAAATGTTTTAGTTTTGTTACCAACAACTGCGATTAACTCTCCAACAGTTTTATTTATAGTTGAAGATTCACTTCTATAAACTGCATATTTAATAGCACCGTTTAGTAAATTCCATTGTAAAGTATTACCACTAACTACTAAACTTGATAATTCACCTAAATTAACACTATCCATAGTTCTAACCTCAGGGGTTAATGCTTGATAATTCCATAATGGTAATATATTTCTAGCGTTTTTAGCAGGTGATGTAGTCCCACCACTTAATCCTGACGCTAAATTTTTATAACTAAATATACAATGCCCTTGAACCAAAGGATGTTTAGTTACATATTTAATTTGTCTTACAGCTTCAAATTCATCAGTCCAAGATTCAGTAGTCCTATATATTCCCATTCCTGAGTATAAATTAACATTTTTTCTATCAACTACTTTAGCCCACCAATCTATAACATCAGCAAATCCAGCAGTT
Source organism: Bacilli bacterium (assembly GCA_028693885.1). Classification (GTDB taxonomy): domain Bacteria; phylum Bacillota_I; class Bacilli_A; order ML615J-28; family CAG-698; genus JAQUUM01. The sequence goes on along the minus strand of JAQUUM010000196.1, from coordinate 1,520 downwards.
GCATGAGTAAAGCCCCAATATGATTGCGGGATAATATAGTCAATCCATTCATTATCAATCCATTTTTTTGTATCAGCGAACAAATACGACTCATAATGTTCTTGACCTATTGTATTTGATCCAACACTTGAATAATCTCCATTAGTATTATAAGTGCCATTCATAGCTGCGTCATATGAACTAACGTTCCTATAAACCCCAGTAGGAGCAATCCCTAACTGAACATATTTATCATTAGCTTCATTATAAGTTTTCATCGTGTTACTTAAATCTAAAATAAATGCATTGATGTCTTCTCTTTTTTCACTGCTAGTTCTTGAAATAGTAATACCATCAGTATAAAAATAATCATCAAAATGGATAGCATCAATATCATAATTTTCAATAACTTCCATACAAGTATCTACTAAGAAATCTCTAACGTTAGGAAGTGATGGATTTAAAATAGTAGTATTCCCATATAATAAATTTGTTGTACTTGATGCCGGATTCTCAGGTCCATATACATAAGTAGTTTTAACTCTATAAGGATTCATCCAAGCATGGAATTCAATGCCTTCTTCATGGCATCTTTCAACCAACCATTCAATTGGATCAAAAACATCAAAATCAATATTGCTTACATAAGACGACTTAGGATTAAATTCTGATGGATAAAGTGCATCATTATTAATTCTTACATGAAACATCATAGCATTTAAATTAAATTGTTTCATATTTTCAATCGCTACATTCATAGCAGATTGAAAAGTATCAATTCCATTGACTCTTACATCACTTGTTAGTGGTGTAATCCAAACTCCACGCATATCATACTTTTGTTTTTCATAAACATCTGGAATTTGAACCTGTCTAGTTGTTCTGTAATGATAAACATCCGTACCATTAACATCTAAATCAACTAAACTATACCCTTTTACATTTACTAAAACTATAAACAATAAAACTACTGACATCAGCAAGAAATTAACTATTTTTTTCATTATTCATCCTTTATATTATAAATTTTCTTTTCTCTTTAACAATAATAATCCAAATCCAATAACAACGAAAAACAAATTAACTGCACTAGTTTTACATCCACTATTAGTAGTTTCTTCTACTGGTGGCGTAACAGGATTAGAAGTCACATAATCATACAAAGTATAATCATCATATAAAATATTGTCATATATATCTATTACTTCTAAAGATAAAGTATTAGTACCACTAACTAAAATGTCAGTTATGTCAAATTCTAAAGCAGCTCCTACAATTGTTTCAACTAAACTATCTTCTAAAAATATCTTAATTTCTTTTATATTTGAATTAGGTATACCTAATTCCCATTTTAAAATGTAACTGTCAGTCTCATCATCAACTCTTAGATTAGTAACAATATAGTTATTGACTTCTCCTGATGTATAAGTCAAAGCTAGGCTTTCTACTTCAAGATTATCTTTATATGCTTTTAAAGTGATATTATTACTACCAGTTTTTAATAAATATGAAATGTCATATTTTTCAAGCAAATCATCTAT
>JAQUUM010000195.1 GCA_028693885.1 Bacilli bacterium | reverse complement strand
GCTTAATCAAAGCATCTATTTGACTTTGAACTCCTAATGATAATTTCTCTAAGGCCTCATATTTAGCTTCAAGTTTAACATACTTTGTTTCAAGCGTTGAATTTTTTTCTGAAACTTCTTTATTAGCATTTTCTAATTCATTTACTTTTGTTTCAAAGTCTTTATTTATTGTATCTAATTTTTTAATCTTAACTTCTAAATCTTGACTGCCTAATTCTAATAATTCAAGTTTTTCTGATAATTCTTTATTAACAGTTTCTAATTCTTCTATCTTTTCAGTAAATTCCGAATTGTCAACTTCCATTGTTTCCTTGCTACATTCATCATCTGATTCTAAAGCCAACCCTAAATCAAAACCATCAATCTTGATTGGTTCAATCTTAGTCATTTTAGGAGTTTCAGTTTGTTTAGCACGCAAAAATTCTTGAGCTGCCATACGACGTTTTCTTAGATCTTCTAAATCGCCTTCGCCAGCCTTTTTCTTAGCTTCTTCTAAAATACTTGCTTCATCATCAACATTATCACTTAATGATACTTCTTTCTTAACTTCAACTGGTTTCTTGAATTCTTTTTCAGATGATGTTGGGAAAGGTTTAGAAGAAGTAATAGGTTTAATATCAATCTGAGGAGTTGTTTCTTTTTCTTCTTCTACTAAAGCTTCTACTAATTCTACCTTTTCTTCTGTTTGTTTCTTAGGTTTAGAAATAAACGTGAATTCAGTTGATTTAGCTACAACTGGTTCTACTTCTTGAGTTAATCTAGGAGTTGCTTTTTCTACTTCAACTATATTTTCTGCTTTAATTTCTTGAGCTACTTTCTTTTGAAGTTCTTCACGTGCTTTAGCACTCTTTGCTCTTGCATTAACTGAAGGAACTCTTTTCTTAGAAGTTGATACAGCTGAAGCAGCTTTAGGTTTAGCACTAGTCTTAGCTTTTGAAGTTGAAGAAGTTTTTGGTTTAGCAGCAGCAACTTTGCCAGAAGCTTTGTCTTTTTCAAACTTAGCTCTTAGCTTTTCTTGCTCTTTTTCTTTCTTAGCTTTTTCTTTCGCTTTGATTTTTTCTCTTTCAAGACGTTTCTTTTCAGCTATTTTTTCTTTTTCTTTTTCTTTTTGGCGTTTTATTTTTTCAGCTTCTCTTTCTTTAGCTTTTTGTTCTCTTAAGGCTTGGCGTTCTTTTTCACGCTCAGCTAATTTCAAAGCTTTCTCACGTTCTTTTTCTATTTCTTCTTTAAATTTCATAGCCTCAGCTAATTCTTTTTGTAGTTGTTTCTCTAACTCTTCTTCTTTTCTTTTTAATTTTTCACTATTCATGAACTACTCCTCCTATTAAAAAACTACCTTTCTTAATATTTCTATTATAACACATAATATCACTATAATTGAACCTAAATATGAAGATAAGATTAAAAACCACTTAGACATTACTAGCAAAGGTTTAAGACTTTTAACTCTTGCAATACTTTCTGTATATAGACTATTAATTTTATTCATCATCTCTAAATCATTTTCTTCAACACCAATATAACTCATATCTAAAAGTTTAGTATAACTTTCATTTTTAGCTCTTTTAAAACAATGCCTTCTTGCTTTTCTATATTTTGATGAAAAGTTTTTTTCTAAATGATTTTTCTTTTCTCTAAAAGCATGTTTAGCACTAGCACAATATTTTCTATAATCTCTAATTATAAATCTTAACAAAAATGAAAAAGCAAATAAAGCAATTATTAGATACACTGTAGCATTTGTTAGAATTCTAGCCCAAAGAGTTGTTTCAAAGAAATTATTCAAAGCTACTTGCGTTTTATAAAAGAAATTGTTGTTATTTAAACTATCCCATAGATTACCTTGAGCAAACCCAAAAATTAATATAATTGTTAAAAATATAGTTAAGGTAATCCTATGCTTTAACTTGACCTTCTTACAAACCACATCGCCTGTAATATCTTGAGTATTTTTAGTAACTTTTACTACTTCTTTTTTCTTTTGTTTGTATTCCTTTTTCCATGCTCTAAAAGTCTTTTTTAAATACTTTATTTTTCTCTCTTCAGAATAAGACTCGTTTTTAATTAATTCATCAACACTTAAATCCTTATTTTTAACTCTTATCAAAAAGTTATCTAAATAAAGAATTCCAAAATTGTTTTTTTGGTTATCATGAAAAAACGGATTCGATTTTAAATATTGTCTTAAAAAACTATTACTAGTAGCATCTGTATTAGCATTTTGATAATACTTATTTTCTGGTGTTTTAAATGGGTTATAACCATATTGATTAGGAGATATTGGTTGGTTAGCATTGTTAACACTATTTAAATTAGGTCTTTGATAACCTACATAACCTGTTTGGTTAGTTTGAGGTTGATTACTTGGATGATTCAAATTTGGTCTTTGATAGCCTACATATCCACCTTGGTTATATTGACCTTGATTATCTCTAGCATATTGATTATTACTAGGATTAGCATATTGATTATTATTTTGATTAGCATATTGGCCTTGATTATCTCTAACATATTGACTATTGTTTTGATTGTTATACGGGTTTTGGTTATTAAAATTATTGTTCATTTTAACTACCTCCCGCAAAATATGCATCAACCCTGTCAGAAGTATAAGGAGATGCTTTAAATTCGTTTAAAGCTGTACTATCT
>JAQUUM010000194.1 GCA_028693885.1 Bacilli bacterium | reverse complement strand
ATCCAGGTGTTACTGGAGTTTTTACATCATATGCTCAAAAACATTATTTTGATGAAATAGAATCACTAGATATTTTAGATGCAAATGCTGGAGATCATGGATATCATTTCGCTACTAATTTTAATCCGGAAATTAATATCAGAGAAATAACTGCTAATGGTAGATATTTTGAAAATGGAAAGTTTGTAGAAACTTTGCCACTTGAGGTGAAAAAAGTTTATGATTTTCCTCAAATTGGAAATAAAGAAATGTATCTTCTATATCATGAGGAATTAGAATCTCTTTCAAAAAATATTAAAGGTATTAAAAAGATTAGATTCTTTATGACATTTTCTGAAAAATATATTACACATTTAAGAGTTTTAGAAAATATTGGAATGACTTCAATTGAACCAATTAATTTTAAAGGATGTGAAATTATTCCGCTACAATTCTTAAAAGCAATATTGCCTGATCCATCATCTTTAGGACCAAGAACAAAAGGTAAAACTAATATTGGTTGTATTATAAGAGGTAAAAAAGATAATATTGATAAATCATATTATGTTTATAATGTTTGTGATCATGAAGAAGCTTATAAAGAGGTTGGTTCTCAAGCAATTTCATATACAACTGGTGTTCCTGCAATGATAGGAGCGATGCTTGTATTGAATAATAAATGGAAAAAACCAGGGGTTTATAATGTTGAAGAATTAGATCCAGACCCATTCATGGATGCATTAAACAAACATGGATTACCTTGGCATGAAGACTTCAATCCAAAGTTAGTAGATTAAAATTATGAATAACTTTGATTGGAATAAAATTTCAACACCTGCTTATGTAGTGTTTGAAGAGTTGTTAATAAAAAATTTAGAAAAGTTAAAACTAGTTCAAGATAAAACAAAAGCTAAAATACTTTTAGCTCAAAAAGGTTTTTCAATGTTTTATACTTATCCTTTATTATCAAAGTATTTATATGGAGCTACTGCTTCATCTTTAAACGAAGCGCTTTTAGGAAAGATAATGAAAAAAGAAAATCATATTTTTTCACCAGCCTATAAAGAAGAAGAAATGCCTTTGATAATAGATACAGTAGATCATATTGTATTTAATTCATTTAATCAATGGAATAAATATAAAGATTTAATAAAACAAACAAATAAACATATTAGTTGTGGTATTAGAATAAATCCAGAATATTCAGAAATAACTCATGAGATTTATAACCCTTGTGCTGCATCTTCGAGACTTGGCGTAAAGTTAGAAGATTTTGAAAGCATTGAAGGACTTGAAGGCTTACATTTTCATACAATGTGTGAACAAAATTCAGATACATTGTATAGAACTTGGAAAGAAGTAGAAAAAAAGTTTTCAAAATATTTTTCTAAGATTAAATGGCTAAATTTAGGTGGAGGCCATCATATCACGAAAGATGATTATGATGTAGACTTACTTATTAAAACAATTAATGAAATTAAGGATAAATATAATTTAGAAGTCTACCTAGAACCAGGTGAAGCTATAGCCTTAAATACTGGGTTTTTAGTATCAGAGGTTTTAGAAGTTGTTCATAATAATATCGATATAGCTATTCTTGATACTTCGGCTGCTTGCCATATGCCTGATGTTTTAGAAATGCCTTATAGACCAAATGTTATTAACAGTGGAAAGTTTGATGAAAAAAAATACAATTACCGTTTCGCAGGACCTACTTGTTTAGCTGGTGATATAATAGGAGACTATTCTTTTGATAAACCATTAGAATATAAACAAAAAATTGTTTTTACTGATATGGCACATTACAGTATGGTTAAAAATAACACTTTTAATGGAGTTAATTTACCGAGTATTGTTTATGTAGATAAAAATAGAAAAATAAAAATTGTTAAAGAATTTGATTATCAGGATTTTAAATCAAGATTATCGTAATAAACATAAAGGGGGCTAATTATTAGGTCCCTTTATTGACTTATATTATTAAAAAAGTTATAATAAATAAAAAAGGAGTGTTTATATGCCAAGACCACACAAAATGCGTTATGTTTGCGAAATTCCTCAAAACACTGATTTTGGTCCGATTGATCAAAATGAAAAAATTGATAGAGTAGTAATTGCTATTGATGAATTTGAAACTATTAGATTGATGGACTTAGAAGGTTTAACTCAAGAAGAATGTGCAGTTCAAATGAATGTTGCAAGAACTACAGTTCAAAGAATTTATGCTGATGCTAGAAAGAAAATAGCCGATGCTTTAGTCAACAATAAAAATATAAAAATACAAGGTGGAAACTTTGAAATTTGTGATGGTAAAGGCGATTGCCAGAGAATGCGTCACTGTAGAAGAAATCAAAAATAAGGGTGAATAAATCAATGAAATATGTATATGGTCCGGTGCCTTCAAGAAGACTTGGGTCTTCTTTAGGTATTTCAGTTACTCCTAAAAAAGCTTGTAATTATTCATGTATTTATTGTCAACTTGGAAAAACTAACTTGATGATGAATGAAAGACAAAGTTTCTTTAAAGTCAGTGATATAATAGAAGAATTAAAAACTGTTTTAAGTAAACAATCACATCTAGATGTAGTAACGATTGCAGGCGATGGGGAACCGACTTTGTTTAAAGATTTAGAAGAGTTAATTGTAGAAATAAAAAAACAAACAACTAAGCCAGTTG
>JAQUUM010000193.1 GCA_028693885.1 Bacilli bacterium | reverse complement strand
TTAGATTTAAAATATTGTTTGGATTATGTTTCTAAAAACAGTGAGCTAAACAAATATAAGATTGTACTTTGTGGACATTCTTGGGGTGCTTTTGCTGCAATGAATATTTTAAACTATGATTATGATGTAAAAGCAGTAGTAGCTTTAGCAGGCTTTGCTAAAGCATCAACAGCCTATACAAAGGTAATATCTAGATTAGTGAATCCGGTTTTAGGAATATTCGGATTCGGAATGTCACTAATTGAAATAATTAAATTTGGAAAAGTGGCTAATTTTAGTGCATTTAAAGGATTTAAGAAAAATAAATCTAAAGTACTTTTTGTATATGGTAAAAAAGATATTATGTTAGATTTTAAAGACTTTGAAAAAAAAGAGTTTAATAATGTTAAAGTAATTTCACTTAATACTAAAGGACATAGAGTTAATATTACTGATGAAGCAGTAATATATGATTATCAAAGAGAAAAGGATTTGAGCATTTTAAAACAAAAATATCATAATAATATTCCAAAGGATATTGAAAAATATTATTATGATAATTTAGATTACGATTTATTGGTAAAGTTAGATGCAAATGTTATGAAAAAAATTGATGATTTTTTAATTCAAGAAATAAAAAAACAGGAGTCGCTTGTGTAAGCAACTCCTTTGTTTTTTAGTTTGTAGTTTCACCACTACCATCACTTGAATCATTAGGGTCAAAATCCACTCCACCACTTTCGCCAGTGAAGGCAGGGTATTCAGGGGTACCATATCCTGTAATTGTACTATATTGTAGAGTATAGTTTCTATAAGCCACAGTGTTGCTAGTATTGCCTTCGATTGTGTAAACTCTAGTCGCATCACTTGAAACTACAATACCGGTATGTGATGCACCATCACTAGTAAAGAATATTATATCTCCAGCTTTTGGTGTGTAACTTTCTTTATATTGGAATAAGCTACGTGCTATAAACCAGTCTTGGCCTTGAGAAACGCTAGCATATTTTGGAATGATGTCAGTTGATATTCCTGATTGATAAGCGCACCATGAAACAAACATAGCGCACCAATGTCCGAAAGTAAACTCAGGAGCAGGACTATACCAAGCTCCATATTTTGAATATCCATCAGCGCCTTCTGGATATCCTAATTCATCATCAGCGATTGCTAGTAGTCTGCTTACGTAATCTACATTAGGTTCGCCATATACCGTAATAGTTATAGTACTAAAGACTTCTGAATTGCTTTTTAGTCTAGCAACTAAAGTTCCAGTTCCGGCAAGTAAAGCCGTAACTCGACCATTTTCACTTACAGAAAGTATTGCGGGCGTTAAAGAGTACCAACTAAATAATGAATTATCAGTTATTCCATCAATCTTTGCATAAGCAAATTCACCAGCTTGAACCATGAATTCTGCATTGTTTGGAGACTCAAGATATAAAGTTGCTATTCCGTTTTCAACAGTTCCACCAACTGTAATTTCAATTGAACCTTGGATTCCCGTTCCAAATCTATAACTAGCAGTTAATGTAGTAGTTCCAGCAGCAAGTCCAGTTACGTAGCAATTATTATCAATTGATAGTATAGTGTTGTCTGCAGCTGTCCAAGTAAAATCAAGAGGATCAGTAGTATCAGTTAAATCGAGGTTAACAATAGTAACTGCTACTGGTTTTCCTACCGGGATTTTAGTAGTAGGCATTGAAAGTTCAAGTGGGATTACGATTTCCCAAACTCCATTTATTGTAGGATCTAGTTTACTAGTAACTGTAATAATTGTAGTACCAGGTTTTAATCCTTTGATATTATAATTAGAATCAATTGAAGCTATATTAGTATCTCCTATAACCCAATCAAATTCTGCTCTATTAGCAAAATCTTGAATAGTAAGTCTAACGGTTGTATTAACTTCTACAACTTCCTTTGGGCTGGTAAGAATTAAAGGTATTTTTATACCGATAGATTTTGTAATGCTAGGATCGTTTTTTAATGAAACAGTTAAAGTTGTTTCACCATAATCTAAGGCTTGTAAGGTTCCACTTGTTACTTGGGCAATACCCAAAATTGAAAAATCAAAATCTAAATCTTCAAGTGTAGTTGCAGAAACTTCGAGTGGTAAAGCAATTTGTTCACCGACACTTAATTCAATGTTATCACTAGTAAAGTGAAATTCAGCATCTGAAACGCTGTTACATCCGCTAAATATAAATAATAGAAAAACAAAAGACATTAAAAATATAAACTTTTTCATTTTGCGTACCTCAAACCTATTATATCAAATTTAGAATAGTTTATCAATTGTTTAACTTTAAAAAAATCTTTTTCCTCTTTTAATAAAGAATCAAAGGTGATATAATTATAGATATAAATAGGAGGATATATGAAGAGAAAAATATTTTTAATTTTATTATTATTGGTTGGGCTAGCTGCTTGTAAAAAAGCAGTAGAACCAGAAAATGTGGTTATTGAGTTTCCGACTTCTTATTATGATAATTCGGGAATGTTAGAGGTAGGACAGTCAGTGACTGTGACTGGTAGAGTTATGCCAGAAACTGCAGATCAAACTATCGTATGGTCAAGTAGCAATACAAGTGTAGCTACCATTGATCAAAATGGATTGATAACTGCTTTAAGTTTAGGAGAATGTACAATTACAGCAACTTCTTCAAAAGAAGGAGTATCTG